>QIIH01000392.1 GCA_003229235.1 Flavobacteriales bacterium
GAACTGTTTAACTAAGGTCATTTTGGATTAATTCGGTTAGTTCTTCGAGAGAATCGTATATCATAAAAGTCCCGTCTTTTATATAGCTTATTTGCCCGTTTTCTTCGCTTACCACCAAACAGACCGCATCGGTTTTTTCTGTAATTCCTATGGCCGCTCTATGTCGTAACCCATAGCGTAGTGGTACAGAACTGTCGTTTGTTACCGGCAGAATCACACGAGTGGCAGTGATGGAGTTGTCTTCGATAATCATGGCGCCATCGTGTAACGGAGAATTTTTATAAAAAATGCTCTCAATAATGGGTTGGTTCACTTCTATATTCATACTGTCGCCCGTATGTCGAACAAAATCTAAACTCGAATGTCTTTTAATTACGATTAGGGCTCCAGAAAATGTCTCCCCCATTTTTTTACAAGCTGCGACTATTTGTGTCACATCTGTCTCTATAATACTATTGCCATTGGCAAACTTAAATTGTTTAAAAAACTTTTTCCGCCTCTTAATATTTGTTGAGCCTACCATTAGCAAGAATTTTCTAATCTCCTGCTGAAACACTACGATTAACGCAAACATACCAGCGCCCAAAAAGCCTCCTAAAATCATACTAAAGAGTTCCATCCCAAGCAGCTCAGTTACCTTCCATATGGTGTACAGAATTACAATTCCGATAAAAATATTGATGGCGACCGTACCCTTAACAAGACGATAGAGGTAAAAAAGCAAAAAGGCAACGAGAACTATATCTACGATGTCTATAATACGAATGTCTAAAATGCTCAAGGCTGCTGGCTTTTTGTAAAAATAGCAAATATCTTTTTGTCCTACTTAGCCCTACGGCGAATATTATTGATGTTAAACCCTTATTCCGAATTTCTGATTTCTAAATAACGTTTAACTCACAAACGAGCTTGACAACTTCTATCGCTTCTGCGACATCGTGTACACGCAAGATGTTTGCGCCTGCATTTATCGCAATCCCATTAAGCACTGAGGTGCCGTTTAAGGCTTCAGCAGGAGTGCAATCTAGAGTTTTATAAATCATAGACTTTCTAGAAAGGCCTACCAATAGCGGAACATCAAACATTTTGAATGTCTCAAGCTGTTTTAAAATTTCGAAGTTTTGGACCGTGTTTTTTGCAAATCCAAAACCAGGGTCTATAATAATGTCGTTGATTCCTGCCGCTCGCGCGGAATTAATCCGTTCAGAAAAATAATGTCTTATTTCTACTAATAAATCGTCGTATTGGGAGAGCGATTTCATGGTTTGTGGTGTGCCTCGCATGTGCATCATCACATAAGGAACCTGTAGTTGAGCTACAGTTTCTAGCATTTTGGAATCGCCTAGCCCAGCAGTAATATCGTTAATCATGCAGGCCCCAGCTTCGATTGCTTTTTTTGCCACTTGACTTCTAAATGTATCTATCGATACTAAAGCATTGGGGTTTTTTAATAGAATGGCCTTAATAATTGGCAAAACACGATTGAGTTCTTCTTCTGAAGAAATATCGGTTGCATCGGGCCTAGAACTGTATCCACCAATATCTAAAAGTGTAGCGCCCTGATTGAGCATTTTTGTTGCAGTAGTTAATGCTTTATCAACAGTATTGTTGGTGCCGCCATCGTAAAAAGAATCGGGTGTCGCGTTAATAATGCCCATTACCACAGGGGTTTCTAGCACTAATAGTTGATGATTACAATTTAACGAATGACTCACAGATTGGCCTAAGTAATTACTGTTCTTGCTAGATTTTTAAATTTCTAGTTATACACAAAGCTAAATTATTCTTGCAGATTGGGCATTTTTAAGATGTAAAAGTTCTGATTAAGCTATGGGTAATTAAAAATTTTAAGCGAAATTTACACAAACTCTACAACCCGCATATGGCCGATACCTCGTTGCAGTACGATACCATTATTGAAAGGTGCCGAACCCTATTTATCAAAAAGATGAAAGACTACGGTAGTGCTTGGCGTATCTTGCGTTTACCATCCCTTACAGATCAGGTCTTTATTAAGGCGCAACGTATTCGTGGCTTGCAGCAAAATAAAGAACAGCGTATAAAAGAGGGGCAGGAGCCTGAGTTTATCGGTATTATTAATTACTGTATTATGGCTTTGGTTCAGTTAGAGTTGGGAGTAGTAGAGAATCCCGACCTAGATTCGGCTACTGCAATTGCTATTTATGACCAAAAGGTTGCGATTACAAAGCAACTCATGATGGACAAAAATCACGATTATGGGGAAGCTTGGCGTGATATGAGAGTGAGCTCATTAACAGATTTAATTCTGCAAAAGTTACTAAGAGTAAAGCAAATAGAAGATAATCAAGGCAAGACTTTGGTTAGCGAAGGCATAGATGCTAATTATCAAGACATGATTAATTATGCTGTTTTTGCTTTGATTCATTTAACTTTAGACAAAACAACATAATAATATAAAAACCGATTTAAATGCGCAATTTAGTAGGAGTTTCAAGAATTTTTGTTGGTATATTTTTTCTCATCAGTGGTTTTATTAAACTCAACGATCCCGTAGGTTTTTCGTTTAAACTTAAAGACTACTTCGCTCCAGATGTACTCAATTTAGAATTTTTAGTTCCGTATGCGCTGTTAATAGCCGTACTTATAGTTGTTTACGAGGTATTACTCGGAGTAATGATTATAATTGGATATGCCCGCAAGTTTGCGGTTTGGAGTTTACTATTAATGATCGTTTTCTTTACGTTCTTAACTTTTTATTCGGCCTATACAGGTAAAGTTACAGATTGTGGATGCTTTGGTGATGCATTAAAACTTACGCCTTGGGAATCTTTTTACAAAGATATTGGCTTGCTAGTCTTGATTTTGATCCTCTTTTTGGGTCAAAAGCACTTATGGCCTTTCTTTTCAAAATTGGTTAATAGAGCAATAGTATTGGTTAGTCTTATCGCTTGTTTATTGTTTACTTATTACGTATTGCAACATTTACCAGCGATCGATTTTAGAGCCTATAAGATTGGGGCTAATATTCAGGATGGAATGTCTGTACCAGAAGGAGCACCACTGCCTATTTATAATTATGCCTGGAAGTTTAATATAGATGGCGAAGAAAAAGTTATTACTACCACTGGCGATTATCCGCAGGTAGATGGCGAATTAGTGAGTTACGAAACAGAGCTTATACAGGAAGGATACGAACCGCCAATTCACGATTTTACCATCGAAAAAAATGGAGAAGATATGTCTAGCACCTGGCTCGCCCAAGAAAACCTTATCGTGGTAGTGGCTTATAGTTTAATAAATACAGAAAATCAAGGCTTTGATAATATTAGAGCAATTACTAATCAGGCACTTAAAAATGGCTATAAAGTGATCGGGGTTTCGGCCTCAAGCGAAGCAGAGACAGATGCTTTACTAGAAAAGCACTCACTTAACTTCGATTTCTACTTTTGTGACGAGACAACGCTAAAAACGATAGTACGATCTAATCCTGGAGTGTTAGAGCTCTCAAAAGGAACCATCTTACAAAAACTACATTGGAACGACGCTCTTGATCTAAAACTTAAAACGCTAGAAGGAGCAATGCCCGATTTAGATTTTACAATTAAACGCAGGCTCGATAGTATTGCAGTGTTAGATCAGCGATACAGACAGTTAATTATGGCTTCTACCGAAGAGGAGCGAGTGCGCATAGGTAAAGAAATGGGCTTAGAAGCAGCAGATTATACAGGCGACTTATGGGGCCGGCAAATTGCGATAGATACTAGCAATCTTAAATATGTTGAAGCGCTTTTGTCAAAAGGTATCTATCCAGGCAAGAGCATGGTAGGAGAACCTACCAATATGGCTGCTTGGTATGTAATTCAGCATAATCCAGAAAGAATTCCTATGCATTTGGATATGATGAAGGCAGCTGGTAAAAAAGGCGAATTGCCTTTTACGGCTGTTGCCATGATGGAAGATCGTTACTTGATGAACCTTGGCAAAGAACAAGAATACGGGACACAAGGAATGTCGTATAACGACGAGCGAGGATCCTTTATTTGGCCAATTAGAGATGCTGCGAATGTTAATCAAAGAAGGGCAGAAGCTGGCTTTACAAGAACGCTCGAAGAGTACGCGGTAGCACTTTATGGCGAAGACTTTGTGTACGAACCCCTTACAATAGATCAAGTAAAACAAGAATAGTGATAGGCTATTTCTTAAAAAAATTGGGCTATGGAATTCTCACCCTTTTTGGGGTAGTGACCGTGGTCTTTTTTCTTTTTACCATCTTGCCAGGCGATCCCGCCCGTATGATGTTAGGGCAAAACGAAAATCCAGAACAGCTTGCTGTAATCAAAAAAAAGTATGGCTTCGACAAACCTGTATCTACCCAATATTTATATTATTTAAACGATTTATCGCCGCTTTCTTTTCATTCAAATAGTAATCAGGATTACACCTATCTGTCTAAGGATAAATATCAGGCATTTCACTTGTTTACTGTAGGCAATACTCAAGTTGTATTTAAGTGGCCTTATTTAAGAGAGTCCTTTCAAAAAAATGGCAAAACAGTTACCAGTGTTATTGGCGAAACCCTACCTAATACGGTAGTTTTGGCGATCGCAGCCATTTTGATAGCGATTCTAATAGGAATCTTTCTTGGAATAGTATCGGCAATGTTTAAGGATGGCTGGCTAGACAAAAGCATACAAATAATTAGCACTTTAGGAATGAGTGTTCCTTCTTTTTTTAGTGCAATCATTTTTGCTTGGCTATTTGGCTTCTTATGGCACCAAACTACAGGCCTTAATATGACGGGAAGCCTATACGAGGTAGACGATTTTGGCGAAGGCATTAGCATGCAATTAAAAAATTTGATTCTTCCAGCAATAGTTCTTGGTATTAGGCCCTTGGCTGTAATCACTCAATTGATGCGTAACTCGCTTTTAGAAGTTATGGGGCAGGATTATATAAGGACCGCAAAAGCTAAGGGTTTAGGGGTGTTTACTGTAATTAGAAAACATGCGTTAAAAAATGCAATGAACCCAGTGATTACTGCTATCTCAGGTTGGTTTGCTTCTATGCTTGCGGGAGCTGTATTTGTTGAATATATTTTTGGATGGAATGGCCTAGGAAAAGAAATAGTGGACGCCTTAAATACTTTAGACTTACCAATAATTATGGGTGCTGTTTTGGTAATTGCAATGGTATTTATTCTAATTAATATCGTTGTAGATATTCTTTACGGGTGGTTAGATCCTAAAATAAGAACGCAGGTTTCGTGATGTTAAAATTACAAGGTATTTACTATTTAATTCAGCAGTAAAGCTAGTATCTTTATACGCTTGATAGCTTTCAAAAAACCATACTAATACACATTAGATGAGAAATAAAATTGTAGCCGGAAACTGGAAAATGAATATGGATACCCAAGAGACGGATGCCCTTATCGGTACATTGAAAGGACAAAGTTTGCCTGCTGATGTCACTGTTATTATTGCACCCTCATTTACCAATTTAGATCGAGCAAATCAGGCCGTAAAAGGATCTAAAATTACTGTTGCCGCTCAAAATATGCATCAGGCTTCACATGGAGCTTTTACAGGTGAGGTGTCTGTAGATATGCTAAAGAGCGTAGGTGTAGATACTGTGATTCTGGGCCATAGCGAACGTCGTTCCGATTTTGGTGAAACCGATAATATTATAGGGTTAAAGGTTGCGGCTGCTATCGTTAATGGCATGACCGTTATTTTTTGTTTTGGCGAAGATCTTTCTCAACGTGAGTCTGGGAGTCATTTTAGTGTTGTGAAAAAGCAACTCGAAAAAGGTATTTTTGACCTTCCAAATAGTGCGCTTTCTAAAGTAATATTTGCCTACGAGCCAGTTTGGGCCATCGGAACTGGCGAAACTGCTTCTCCCGAGCAAGCTCAAGAAATGCATGCTTTTGTTCGTAAGACCATAGCAGAACGATACGATAACGCCTTAGCAGATTCTGTTTCTATTCTTTACGGAGGAAGTGTAAAACCTAATAATGCCAACGAAATATTTGCAGGCAAAGACGTTGATGGTGGCCTTATTGGAGGTGCGGCTCTTGATGCGGTTGGTTTTGCAGCAATCGCGAATTCATTTTAACTATGGACGCACAATATGTTGGATATACCTTTACGGTAAGCCCATTAGTGCCAGGCGTTGAGATTTTAATCGCACAATTGGCTCAAGTAGGTTTCGAAAGTTTTGTTGAGTCAGAGGAGGGCGTAGCTGCCTATATTCAAAGTGCCGATTGGCAAGAAGATATATTACACAATATTCAAATATTAGCTTCAACCGAGTTTTCTATTTCTTTTACACAAGAGCATATCAAGCAAACCAACTGGAATGCGGTTTGGGAATCTAATTTTAATCCAATTGTTGTAGACGATCGCTGTATGGTTAGAGCTCCTTTTCACGAAGCTTCTTCTTGTGAATACGATTTAGTAATCGAGCCTAAAATGTCTTTTGGTACTGGGCATCATGCCACTACCCATATGATGATTCAGCATATATTAGAGAACGATTGGCGCGATAAAAAGGTATTAGACATGGGTTGTGGGACTTCGGTTTTGGCAATATTGGCTAAAAAACGAGGCGCAGCCGCTGTCGATGCTATCGATATTGACTCTTGGTGCTATGAGAATTCTCTAGAGAACATTAAACGCAATAATTGTCCAGACATCAATGTCGAGATGGGCGATGTAGATTTGCTCGCTGGAAGACAATACGACTCCATTATCGCAAACATTAACAGAAATATTCTAATTGCTCAAATGAGTAGTTACGCCAGCTGTTTAAGAGAGAATGGCGAGTTGTATTTAAGTGGTTTTTTAGAACAAGATTTAGAACAAATTAAACTGGAATGCAATAAGCACGGGGGTAGGTTCGTTCAACATAAACAGCGCGAAGGATGGATCGCTGCAAAATTTGTATTTTAGTCGCAACAATGTAAGTATGAGTGCTCAAGAGCAATATAAAGAACAATTTGAGGTAGATGTGCTGGAAGAACAGCTCAACGAGATCATTGTTTATAACGACGACGTTAATACTTTTGATCACGTTATCGAAACACTAATTTATGCTTGTGACCATACTTCTGAGCAAGCCGAGCAATGCTCTTTAATTGTTCACTACAAAGGTAAATGTGCTGTTAAAACAGGTAGTTACGAAGATTTAAAACCTCGTTGCACCATGCTTTTAGAGGCTGGCCTTAGTGCAGAAATCGTTTAGAATCTCTTTCAAATGAAGGCTTTTATCCTTTAAACCTGAGTTCGACCTAAGATTTGTTTACAGTTTAGATGTATTTTTATTCAATTCGAAGTCAGATTTTCGAAAGACTAACTAGTTAGT
>QIIH01000405.1 GCA_003229235.1 Flavobacteriales bacterium
AACCAAAGGATTACTCACTCACTGCGTTCGCTCGTGATCCTATTTTGGTTTGTTGCAAGAGAAAAGCCCGCAAGACTTAAGAAAGCGAGCTTTCTACGTCTTTTGGGCTTTTCTTTTGTCGGGATGAGAGGATTCGAACCTCCGATCTCTGGTCCCCCAGACCAGCACTTTAACCGGACTAAGCTACATCCCGTATTTATACAGCTTATTGAGATAATTAAGTGTGCAAATATATTCTTTTTCTGGAATAATTATTATCTTCTACCATCATTTAAAGGCCTATGAAAACTGTATTATATTCCCTTTTAATTTGCTTGGTTTTAACCAGCTGTAAGCAACAAAAAAATGAAGGTGAACTGGCTATTGTAACCGCTTCTAGAAGTTATTCCGTAGAGCCTGTGGTAGACAATCTTAGCAATCCGTGGGGCATGACCTGGCTTCCGGATGGCAGCATGCTTATCACAGAAAAATCTGGTGAACTCATTCATTTTAAGGATGGCAACAAAACTGAAATCGGTAATGTCCCAGACATTTACAATCGAGGGCAAGGAGGGTTTCTAGACATTGTTTTGCATCCTGATTACGAAAACAATGGTTGGATTTACTTTACCCATGCCTCTCAAGAAGGTGGTGGCGAAGGAGGCAACACCAAACTTATTAGGGCACAACTAGAAGGAACATCTTTAAAAAACATTGAATCCTTATATAAGGCCATGCCTAACACAACAAAAGGGCAACACTTTGGTTCACGAATCACTTTCGACAACGATGGCTATTTATACTTTTCTGTTGGCGATCGTGGTAATCGAGATGTGAATCCGCAAGATATTACACGGGACAATGGTAAAATATACAGGCTAAATGCCGACGGCAGTATTCCAAACGACAATCCGTTTGTTGGCGAGCCAGATGCAAAAGAGGCCATCTATTCTTATGGGCACAGAAATCCGCAGGGCATGGCAAAACATCCTAAAACAGGTGATATCTGGATTCATGAGCATGGTCCTAAAGGAGGCGACGAGGTTAATATTATAAAAAAAGGCGCTAATTTTGGCTGGCCATTGATTAGTCATGGCGTTAATTATAGCGGGACAACCTTTACCGACAAAACTACTATGGAGGGAATGGAAGATCCTATTCATTATTGGGTACCTTCTATTGCGCCATGTGGAATGGACTTTGTAACTGGAGGGGTTTATCCAAATTGGGAAGGTGATTTGCTAGTGGGCTCATTAAAGTTTAATTATGTCGAGCTCTTAAAGTTAGACGGAAGCAAAGTAATTGGACGTGAAAAAATCGCAGAAGATGTGGGTCGAGTTCGCAATGTAAAAGTAGGACCAAAAGGTTATATTTACATTGCGGTCGAAGGACAAGGAATTGTCAAATTAGTGCCAAAAAATTAATCATATAAACAAAAAATAATTCAACGCTATGTACAAATTTTTTCTAGTAGCCTTTATGACAGTAGCATTAGTAGGTTGTAATTCTGGCGACAAAAAAACCGAAGCTAAAATAGATAACAGTATAAAAATTGGTGGTGCAAAAACGTCTGCTTCTAAATCAGACCTTAAAGCGAGTATTGCGCGGGGCACCAAAGTTTATAACAGTGTTTGCATGGTTTGCCATATGCCAAACGGAAAAGGCGTTACTGGAACCTTCCCTCCTCTTGCTGGATCAGACTGGCTTATTAATAATAGAGAAGGCAGCATACGATCTGTCAAATATGGGCAACAAGGAGAAATCGTGGTTAACGATGTTACTTATAACGGGGTTATGGCGCCTTTAGGCCTAAGTGATAAAGAAGTTGCAGACGTACTTAACTATGTGATGAATTCTTGGGGAAATACCCAAGATAAAATGGTAACCGAACAAGAGGTTGCCGCTGTTAAAAAATAGCAGACTAAGGCGGTATTTAAAAAGTCGAAACTCCTTACATTTGCTAAAACTCCAACTATGTTAATAATTGGTATTGCAGGCGGAACAGGCAGTGGCAAAACTACAGTCGTAAAACAGATTGTAGAAGATTCGCCAAAGGGCCAAGTTGTTGTCATATCCCAAGACTCCTATTATAATAAAACAAGCGACCTTACCTACGAACAGCGTGTAGCGATAAACTTTGATCATCCTAACTCGATAGACTTCGATTTACTCAACAAACATTTAATAATGCTCAGAAATGGGCAATCTATAGAACAGCCTATCTACTCCTTTTCAGATCATAACAGAACTAGCGAAACAGTTACTATTGTTGCGAAGGGAGTAATTATTGTAGAGGGGATTCTAGTGTTGAGTCAACCAGAAATAAGAGATCTTTTTGATATAAAAATATATATTCACACAGATAGCGATGAGCGTCTTATTAGAAGGCTCAAAAGAGATATCTGTGAACGCGGGAGAGATTTAGACGAAGTATTGCATAGGTATCAGACAACGCTCAAACCCATGCACGAGCAATTTATAGAACCAAGTAAAGAGTACGCCGATATTATTATCCCTACCAACCGTTATAATACCGTTGCGGTAGATATCGTTAGAACCATAATTGATCAAAAACTGGCATAATCTTGAATAAATTAAAGCAATTTTTGAATAGAAAATGGGTACGTACACTAAGCAATAAGTATGTGCTTATTAGTGCCATTTTTCTATCTTGGATGCTGCTTTTAGACAGTAACAATTACTTTATTCACAAAGAACTTAACGACGATATCGAAGAACTCGAAAAAAATAAAAATTACTATCAGGAGGAGATCACTAACGACCTCGAATTTATCGAGAAAATGAAAGATACCACCGAACTCGAAAAGTATGCTAGAGAAAACTATTTTCTCAAGCGTGAAAACGAAGATATTTTTATCATCACCGATTCCGACAGCATAGCTCCAACAGATGACTAAAAAGTTACTCAGCGAATTTGACAGTGTATCTGCCAAGGCATGGAAGCAAAAAATTCAGGTCGATTTGGCTGGAGCCGACTACAACCAAACCTTAGTTAGCAAAACCTTAGACGGAGTAGATATTAATCCTATTTACCATGCAGATCATGCCCCTAAATTAAGACCAATTATTGGGCAACCTAAAGAATGGCTCATCACTCAAGCAGTTTTTATCGATCAAGAAGTCGTTGCAAATAAACTTATAAAACGAGCCTTGCAAGGTGGAGCTAATGCTTTGTGGCTTAAGGCGAATGGGATTTTTGATTACGAAAGAACCTTTAAAGACATCGATGTAAACGGCATTGTAATATTTGCCGATTTTGCTTTTTTGTCTGAGCTGTTTTATACAAAACTAACGAAATTTTTATCCCGCAACAAAGCTGTATTCCATGCTCGAATCGATTTGTTGCATCAGCTTGCCACAAGAGGCAACTGGTTCGAAAACTCGAGAACAGATTACCAACGTCTCGAAACAATCTTTAAAGAAGCTACATCTGCAAAAAGTATCCTAGGTGTTAATCTCGCTCATTATGCAAATGCTGGAGCAAACACCGTGCAGCAATTGGCCTATGGCTTGGCACAAGCAAACGAGTATTTAAATCATTTTGAGGCGAGTTCTAAAAATCTAAAAATCACGTTTACTATAGCCTCTGGGGCAAATTATTTTAAAGAAATTGCAAAAATTCGCGCCCTGCGAATTTTGTATTCAAAACTTTCTGCACTTTATAATGCGCCTTTAGAATGTACCGTTCTGGCTACTCCAAGCTTACGCAACAAAACCATTTACGACTATAATGTAAACATGCTCAGAACCAGTACAGAATGTATGAGTGCGGCCACAGGAGGAGCCAACGCAATCTGTAATATGCCATACGATGTTGTTTTTCATAAAAGCAATCAGTTTGGCGAACGTATTTCGAGAAATCAATTGTTGATTATGAAGCACGAGGCATTTTTTGATGCCACGACTAATCCTGCAGATGGGGCGTATTATATAGAAACCTTAACGCAACAATTAGCAACCAAAGCGCTCGATCTCTTTAAAAACATTGAGGCCAACGGTGGATTTTTTAAAGCGCTAAAATCGGGGACCATTCAAAGAAAAATTAAAGAAAATGCCGCTCAAGAGCAACTGGCATTTAACGAAGGGAAGCGGCAACTCGTTGGGACCAATGTGTTCCCAAACCCTGAAGAAATCCTAAAAGAAACTATCGAATTGTTTCCTTTTGTAAAGAAACATTCTCGAAAAACCTTGATAGAACCTATCATTAGTAAACGCTTAAGTGAAGATTATGAGAAAACCCGACTCGAAGATGAAAAATAAAATTATTGTGCTTTTATGTCTAGTAGCTATTGGCCTAAATAGTTGCGCAGATAATTTTTCTTATATGTATGCAGAAAAGCCAGCGATGGTAGACTGCGACCAGATGGATCAAAAAATGCTTAACGAAGCCATGTATACGTTTCAAGAAGATGTAGCGGTACACTATAATTTTAAAAACTATAGCCCTACCACTCCGGTATATTATCGATGGGGGTTTGCTAGTTATGTTCATCACGGTTCAAACGGAACAGCTCCCTATGCCGAAATAGTTAGCGAACAATCTAAACTTGTTTTGCTTGAGTTGGTAAAAGAAGACGGGCTTTTTTTAAAAGAAAATGAAGAGTATGTACTCAATTTTAAGCATCCTCTTGCTAGTTGTTTGATTGATTTAATTAGCGACGATGCCATTAAAGAAACAATTAAAACATTAATATCTGTAGATCAGATGCAAGCGCGTTTATTGGATTCACCTCTGCGAAGTAACATCAAACGTCTTGTAGACGATAAAAATCTGTTGTTATTTGTTGGTTTGGCTACTTATTACCCACGCCTGATGAATATGGGCGTTCATTTACCGCAAGAAAGTGAATAGAAAAGATGTCTCACATATCAATTTATTTGAAGAAGAGGTAACAAATACTACTAATACCTCTCCAGAAACGGTACCCACTGCCGAAGGGATTACTATTAAAAAAACCTATGATAAAAATGATGTTCAATCGTTAGAGCATTTAGATTTTGTCGCTGGGATAGCTCCACATTTGCGCGGGCCATATAGTACCATGTATGTTCGCCGTCCTTGGACAATTAGGCAGTATGCAGGGTTTTCTACTGCCCAAGAAAGCAATGCTTTTTATAGGCGTAATCTAGCCGCAGGACAAAAAGGGCTTTCGGTAGCCTTCGATCTCCCGACGCATCGAGGTTATGACAGCGATCACGAAAGAGTGGTTGGTGACGTTGGTAAAGCCGGGGTTGCCATCGATACCGTAGAAGACATGAAGGTGTTATTTGATTCCATTCCTTTGGATAAAATGAGCGTTTCGATGACTATGAATGGTGCTGTTTTGCCCATTATGGCCTTTTTTATTGTTGCCGCCCAAGAACAAGGTGTGGCCATAGAGCATTTGTCTGGAACTATTCAAAACGACATTTTAAAAGAGTTTATGGTGCGTAATACGTACATCTACCCTCCTACGCCCTCGATGAAAATAATTTCGGACATTTTTGAATATTCTAGTGCCAAGATGCCTAAGTTTAATTCGATTTCGATTTCGGGTTACCATATGCAAGAAGCGGGTGCTACCTGCGATATCGAACTTGCCTATACCCTAGCCGATGGTTTAGAATACATAAGAACAGGAATTGCAGCAGGTATGGATATCGATAGTTTTGCGCCTCGTTTATCTTTCTTTTGGGCTATCGGGATGAATCATTTTATGGAGATTGCTAAGCTTCGAGCTGCAAGAATGTTGTGGGCAAAAATGGTGAAGCAATTCAATCCAAAAAACCCTAAGTCGCTAGCGCTAAGAACACATTGCCAGACCAGTGGTTGGTCACTAACGCTGCAAGATCCTTTTAATAATGTTGCCAGAACCTGTATAGAAGCAGCGGCAGCAGCCTTTGGCGGAACACAATCTTTGCATACCAATGCACTAGACGAAGCAATCGCCTTACCTACCGATTTTTCGGCCAGAATCGCGCGTAATACACAATTGTATTTGCAAAAAGAGACTGGCATCACTAAAACGGTAGACCCATGGGGAGGAAGTTATTATGTAGAGTCGCTAACCCATGATATTATGCACAAAGCGTGGGAGTTAATTCAGGAAGTTGAATCTCTTGGCGGAATGACCAAAGCTATCGAGGCCGGGATCCCCAAATTACGTATCGAAGAAGCAGCAGCAAAAAAACAAGCAAGAATAGATAGTGGACAAGATATTATCGTTGGTGTAAACAAATTCGAGCTCGAACAAGAAGACCCTTTGCATATACTGGATGTGGACAATCAAAAAGTAAGAGCTGCCCAGATTGAGCAACTTACACAAATTAAAGCCAATCGAAATTCAGACGAAGTTACTCGACTATTGAACGAATTGACGACCGCGGCAAAGTCAGGTCACAAAAATTTGCTAGCTTTGGCTGTAGAGGCTGCCCGCGCAAGAGCCACTTTGGGCGAAATAAGCACGGCCTTAGAAAAAACATTCGGCAGGTATAAAGCTCAAATCAAATCGTTCAGCGGCGTGTATAGTAAGGAAATTAAAAATGATCCATTTTTCGAAAAAGCCAAAGTGCTCGCCAATACTTTTGCCGATGCCGAAGGGCGACGCCCTCGTATTATGATTGCAAAAATGGGGCAAGATGGGCACGACAGAGGAGCAAAAGTTGTCGCAACTGGTTATGCCGATGTAGGTTTTGATGTAGATATCGGCCCCTTGTTTCAGACGCCGGCAGAAGCAGCAAAACAAGCTATTGAGAACGATGTACACATACTAGGTGTTTCTTCTTTAGCCGCAGGTCACAAAACACTTGTTCCGCAGGTAATTGATGCCTTAAAAGAATATGGCCGTGAAGACATAATGGTAATAGTTGGGGGTGTAATTCCTGCTCAAGATTATCAATTTTTATTTGATGCTGGAGCTGTGGCGGTTTATGGGCCAGGCACTAAAATTTCGCAAGCTGCTATCGAGATGTTAGAAATTTTGATCGAAACTACCTCTTAAATGCTCGAATACGACATTATTACACCTAGGCTTGGCTTGCGCAATTGGTCCTCGCATGATGCAACTGTTTTTTATAACATAAGCAATGATAAAGATGTAATGCAATACTTTGCATATTTTTTGAGTATGGATCAAGTAAACGACTTTATCGATCGTATGCAACGCAACTATACCGAACACGGCTATTGCTATTTTGCTGCAGATTTACTCGAAACTGGAGAATGTATTGGTATGATTGGTATGTTGTTTCAGGATTTTGAAAGTGAATATACTCCTAACACAGATATTGGTTGGAGACTTGGTAGTA
>QIIH01000221.1 GCA_003229235.1 Flavobacteriales bacterium
ATTTAATTTTATGTTCGTCTTTTTCTCAAAACGTAGCGCTGCTATGTTTTTTAAAAAAGCCATCACATTATTATCAAATTCTTCAATTTTCGCTTCAATCAGAATAACTCAAATAAATTCAATAACTCATTTATAAAGTGACCAAAAATATTAGTGAGTTTATAAAAAAAAAGGCAGAAGTCATGAAGACACATACCAAAAACTCTAGCACTAACCAACTAACTAAAAGAGCCCAAAAAAAACTAGTGAATCGTAAATTGAATTCTACTTTGTTTTTTCAGATTGGGTTAATTATAAGCATAGTTTTAGTAGGCCTGGCAGTAGAACTTGTTAAGTTCGAAACTGTTAACCACAGATCAAGAATGCTTACAGATCCCGATGTGGTTTTTACCATGGACCAGTTTATCATCGAAAAAGTGATAGCAGTTATCGATGTGCCAAAACCTGAACCGCCTATTAAAAGGCGCGATGTAAGTCGAGTTCTCATAGTTAATGATAAAGCAACAATTAAGGAGGCTAAGCTTGCTTTTAAGAAACCTGCAATCGATATTAATCCGAATGCGATTCTCTCATTAGGGAAACCTAAACCCAAACCACTTGTTAAGCCAACTATGATAAACGTCGAGTTTGTTCCGGTATTTCCGGGTTGCGAGGGCATTGCAAATAAGCAAGAGAGCATTGCTTGTCTCACTCAAAAGCTACATGCTTTTATTAGCCGAAAGTTTGATACAGACATTGCGTCTAGAGAAAACTTAAATGGAACGCAGCGTATTTTTTGCACTTTTACAATTGATGCTAATGGCAACATTGTAAACATTAGAGCGAGGGCGAGAAACTCTAAGCTGATAGAAGAAGCGCAAAGAGTTTTAGATAGGGTGCCAACATTGACGCCTGCTCGACAAGGGGCCAGCAGTGTTCCCGTAGACTTTAGTATCCCCATTGTTTTTAAAGTAGACGATTAAGGACAAATGCCCACTTAATTAAGTGGGTTTTTACTTTTGTTAGAAGAGTTTTTAAACAATACATTGTGTATAATTGGTGGGCATCGTTGGGTCGTAGTATTGCGTTCGTTTCATAAAAAATTGTATCTTTCTTACCCCAACAAGTCACACTTTTTATGAAGCACCTTAATCGGTTATTGCTCCTATTACTCACAGTAAGCACGTTTACAACGGTCGCACAAACTCAACTCTCTGCCTTCGAAACCTATCCAGTATTCTCAAATTGTGAGAATCAAAGTGGCGAAGAACTTCGAGTATGTTTTACTAATTCACTACAAGATTTTGTTTATTCTAATTTTAAAATACCAGATATTGTAAACTCTAATAATTATACTGGTGAAGTTTCGGTTTTGTTTGAGGTCACTAAAGAAGGAGTATTTGAAGTATATTATATAGACGCTGCCTATCAAGAGTTAAAAGACGAGGTTAATCGTGTTTTTGCAGCACTACCTACCGTGCAACCAGCCATGTTTAATACTAAGCCTACCTATGTTCAGTTTAGCTTGCCTATTGCGATTCCACTTGTGGCTCCACAAAGCATTACGACAGATCAACAAATAACCAGCATTCAAATAATAGATAACTTAGATGCACAAGAAGATAGAACCGGTGAGTACGATGAAATTAAAAATTTAGGTTATACTAATCAAGAATTCAGAAGCCAATTGAATGTCCCATTATCGCATCAGCTCTATGCGCGATTAGATCCGTCACTTAATAAAGTAGGGCTAAATAATCATACTGCCCAAAAGCCTTATGTGTACGATCAAACCAATAAATACTACGATTTTGAGACAAACTATGCGCCAATGCTCAAGGATAAAACATCCTGGTGGGGTCGTAAACTTTGGAACGAACATCTAGTCACTTTTGCTGGAGATAATTATTGGTTAAGTTTAGACCCAGGGGTCGATTTGCAAGTTGGAAAGGGCGACGGTGTAGACACCTATAACAACACTCGGATGCTTTTTTTTCAGGGGGGCTTAGGTAAGAATCTAAATTTTTATGCAGCAGTTTACGAAAGTCAAGGCCGTTTTGCTGGTTATTTTAATCGCTACGCGGAATCCCTCGCGCCTGATGGAGGTAATCCTGCTATTATTCCAGGGCGAGGAATAGCAGAAGCTTTTAAAGAGGATTCGTACGATTATCCGGTTGCTGAAGGGTATGTTAGTTTTGCCCCAAGTAAATATTTTAATATCCAGTTAGGTCATGGTAGAAACTTTATTGGGGATGGATATCGATCCTTGCTTTTAAGCGACAATGCAAGTCCATATCCATATTTTAAACTCAATACAAGTTTTTGGAAGTTAAAATACACAAATACATGGATGTCGCTGCGCGATGTAAGATCTGAAGTAACAGAGGACGGTTCGTTCAGAACCAAATACATGGCCAATCATTATTTGAGTTTGAATGTTACTAAACGCCTCAATATTGGATTGTTTGAATCTGTAATTTGGGAAAATGATAACAATCGAGGCTTTGATTTTAATTATCTAAACCCTGTCATTTTTTATCGCGCCATCGAATTTTCTACAGGATCTCGAGGCGGAAACGCACTAATTGGTCTTACGGGAAAATACAAATTTACAGATCGTGTTAATGTGTATTCCCAATTTATAATAGATGAGTTTTCTTCGAGCGATATTTTTGGAGGGGATCAAAGCTGGAAGAATAAATTGGGCTTTCAGATTGGCGCAAAATATTACGACGCTTTTGGTGTAAAAAATCTATATCTGCAAGCAGAATACAATCAAGTAAGGCCATATACCTATTCACATAACACGGTAACACTTAATTACGGGCAAAACAATCAGTCTCTGGCGCATTTATGGGGTGCCAACTTTAAAGAAGCCATTGCAATTGCTAGGTATGAGCACAACCGAATATATGGATTTGTGAAGATTATCTTTGGCAAGAAGGGCTTTGATTTTAATCAAGAAGGTGATTTGTTTGCTTATGGCGGAGATATTTATCGCGAAGAGGCCGATAGACCTTACGAGCTTGGGCACGAGATTGGGCAAGGTAATACTACAGATATTTTTATTGGAGAACTACAGGCAGGGTATATTATTAACCCCCTCACTAATCTTAAAATTTACGGGAGTATCATTTTTAGGGACTTTACCCCCGAAGTAGACACCGCTACAGAATTCAAATCTAATTCTACATGGGTAAACTTCGGTATCAGGACCGATGTGTTTAATTGGTATTACGATTTTTAATAAAGAGTTGGAAAGAGATTCAGCAAAGCGATAAAAATTGAATTTCGTTCGTCCTTTGATTGTTCAAAAAGGATTTAACGAGTATCTTTGCAACCGCTAAAAACACTAAAAAAGCAGGTGCGTATTGAAACCTTCAACACATTCTGAATCAACCCCTTCCTTACTAAAGGACTTTGCCGAGATTACCAAAGTCAGATTGTCTGTGAGTGTCGTTTTCTCTTCGATTGCGGGGTATTTATTAGGTGCACCAAGTATTGATTTAGGCATATTAGTAATGCTCGCCTTTGGCGGATATTTTATGGTGGGTGCTTCGAATGCCTTTAATCAAATTATTGAACGAGATTTGGACGCTCTCATGGATCGCACCAAAAACAGACCTGTCGCCTCTGGTCGCATGAGCGTACAAACGGCTTTCATTATTGCAGCAGTTTTTACCATTGCAGGGCTTGCTTTGCTGTATATGATTAATCAAAAAACAGCACTCTTTGGTGCTATTTCGATATTCATGTATGTTAGTTTGTATACCCCCTTAAAAACAAAAACACCGCTGTCTGTCTTTGTCGGAGCCTTTCCAGGAGCTATCCCTTTTATGTTAGGTTGGGTGGCGGCAACCAATAACTTTGGTATTGAAGCTGGCACGCTATTTATAATTCAATTTTTTTGGCAGTTTCCACACTTTTGGGCCATTGGTTGGTTTTTATTTGAAGATTATAAAAAGGGAGGATTCTTTATGCTCCCTAATGGCAAGCGAGACAAAGGGACGGCATTGCAAGTTGTCCTGTATTCACTTTGGACTGTACTATGCTCGTTAATTCCGGCTTTTAGGCTTACTGGAGAATTTTACATAACGCATGTTTCTGCCGTATTGGTGGGATTATTGGGCGTTTGGTTTATTTATGGAGCGATTACTTTGTATAAAAAACAAGATGCAAAAACTGCGCGAAAACTAATGCTCATCAGCGTGAGCTATATTACCCTTATACAGATTATTTACGTGGCCGATAAATTTATACGATAATGACAGAACAACAATTAGAAGAGCACAAACAACATTTAAGAGCCAAGCGCATGATGCTTTGGTTCGGAATTGGAAGTTTGGTAATGGGTTTTGCGGCTTTTACAAGTGCCTATATAGTGAGTCACGAACGTGACGATTGGCTTAGCGATTACGAATTACCAAGTGCTTTTTATTATAGCACAATTATTATCGTACTAAGTAGTATTAGCATGTTTTTAGCCTATCGAGCGGTTAAAAAAGAACAAAATTCTCAGGGAATGCTCCTGCTCTTGCTCACCTTTGCTCTTGGAATTGTCTTTGGAGTTTTGCAATTTATTGGCTTCGATCAAATAATTGAGGACTTTGGTTACAACTTTACCGGCCCTACAAGTAGCATTTCTTATACCTATGTTTATTTGATAGCAGTGGTACACCTAGCACACGTTGCAGCAGGGTTAATTGCCCTCATAGTAGTAATTTATAATCATTATAAACAAAAGTACGCTCAGGGTCAAACCCTTGGAATAGAACTGGCTGCCACTTTCTGGCATTTTGTAGACCTATTATGGTTGTATTTGTTTTTCTTTTTATATTTCTTTAGATAAGAAATTTGCTTATTTTTGTACCCATCATAACATCAACTGCATTTTATGGATACGACTGTTGAACCAACAGCTAAAGAAGAAAAAATCTGGGATGGCGGAAACCGTCCGTTAAGAGCCAGTTACGGCAAATTGATGATGTGGTTTTTCATCGTTTCTGATGCCTTAACCTTTTCTGGATTCCTTGCCGCTTACGGCTTTTCTCGATTTAAATTTATTGACTCTTGGCCTATCGCCGATGAAGTATTTACACATATTCCATTTATACACGGAAACTTCCCGATGTATTATGTGGCGTTTATGACGTTTGTTTTAATTTTCTCGTCTGTAACGATGGTACTTGCTGTAGATGCGGGTCATCAAATGAAAAAGAACAAAGTGATTTTTTATATGTTCCTTACCATCATTGGAGGTCTTATTTTTGTAGGCTCACAGGCTTGGGAATGGAAGACTTTTATTAAAGGCGACTACGGTGCAATAGAAACCAAAGGAGGGCGGATACTACAATTTTTAGATAACGAGGGCAACCGCGTGGCACTTAGAGATATTGCAACAAGTTCTTCTCAAAGAGATACACATACGAGAGATAACGGGATATGGTACGAAGGCGAAGAAGCTACTTTATCTACCTATACAGTCGATGATATTAAAGCAGGTTTTGCAGCCAATCCAGATTTGCTTATAAGAACACAATACTTAACAGAAAAAGGAGAGATGACGGTGTTGTCTCGGGAAGAGTCTCTAAATAAGTTAAATAACGATGCAGTTGCTATTGTAGAAGGAGCCAACTTAAAACATAACGAATACGGTTCGCCGTTATTTGCAGATTTCTTTTTCTTTATTACAGGGTTTCACGGATTTCACGTATTTTCTGGAGTACTCATAAACATTATTGTATTCTTTAATGTAATTATTGGTACTTACGAGCGGCGCGGTCATTACGAAATGGTCGAAAAGGTTGCGCTCTATTGGCACTTTGTAGATTTAGTTTGGGTATTTGTATTTACCTTCTTTTATCTGGTTTAAAAAACGCGATTATAGCTAGTTATGGCACACGAACATAAGTTAGAAATTTTTAGAGGCACATTAAAGTTCAAGTCTAATATTACCAAGATTTGGGGTGTATTTGTGATATTGTCTATAGTGACAATTGTAGAAGTAATTTTGGGTATTGCCAAGCCCGAAGTTTTAACCGAGAACAGATTCTTGGCTATGAAACTACTCAATTGGATATTTATAGTGCTAACAATCTTTAAAGCCTATTATATTACTTGGGACTTTATGCACATGCGTGACGAGACTAAAGGTATGCGACGCTCTGTTGTCTGGACAGCCGTGTTCCTAATTTGTTTTTTGGTATTAATTGTACTGCTCGAAGGAGATTATATTTACGAGGTATACAAAAGCAATCATGTTAAATTCAATTTTTAATAATTGAATATCAAAAAGCCTCGCAATAGCGAGGCTTTTTTTATATTTTTGTAGTCTTCAAAGTATGCAGCTTTTGAGGTGGGTTTTAAACCGTTAAAATTGCTTCCATGAAAAAGAAATTAGTCTTAGGGTTTTTATTTATCCTTCCGTTGGTTGCCTATATGTTTTTTGCCGCGGCAGACCACAACTTTAGATTGTTACCTACGCTATCCGAACCGCTTACAGAGCTCAACTCAGAAGTAAAAGATACAAAGGGCGAAGCCGTCGTAATGGCTAATAAAATTACGGTACTTGGGTTTTTAGGGAAGGATGTTAATTCGCGATACGGGCATGTTTTTAATCTAGCTCATAAAATTTATAAACCTTATTCTAAATTTCATGATTTACAATTTGTAATGCTCTTACCAGAGGGTACAGAGGCCGAGCTTGCTAAGCTGTTAAGTGAATTAGAAAAGATAGAAATCACAGATAATTGGCGGTTTGTATTTGCAAATGAGGAGCAAATTGTATCTACCTATACCGAGCTAGGTGTGCCATATAGTTTGAAAGAAGATTTAGGTTCAGATTATATGTTCATCATCGATAAAGACAAAAAGCTACGAGGGAGAACCGACGACGAAGATGTGCAAATTCTCTATGGATACGATGCAAGTAATGTAGCTTTACTAGACGATAAGATGGACGATGACATACAAGTTATGTTAGCCGAATATCGCAGAGCCCTTAAAAAGAACGACAAGTATAAAAGAAAAAGTCTGTAATGAAAAAACAGAATTACTCATACATAGGTATCTCATTAATAATCTTAGTCTTCGGAATTTGGGCTGTTGACAAAATTGACGATTATTTATCTGATCCAGATCTAGCAATCATAGGCCAAGTACCGGCATTTTCTTTTACTAATCAAAAAGGAGAAACCATTACCAATGCATCTTACAAGGGCAAAGTGTACATTACTGAGTTCTTTTTTACTACTTGCCCTTCCATTTGCCATTTGCCCTATTATGAATCGCAATATGGTACTTATTCAAGACGAATTTTACGGGAATCCTAATTTAGGGATGGCTTCGTTTAGTATAAACCCAGAATACGATACACCAGAAGTATTGCAAGTTTATGCAGAGAGCTATGGGATTACAAATCCTAATTGGCATTTGCTCACTGGAGATAAACTCGAAATATTTACATTGGCCAACAACGGCTTTAACCTATATGTTGCACAGAACGAAGAAGTAGAAGGTGGGTTTGAGCATTCTGGTTTTTTCGCGCTTATCGATAAGGAAGGTAATATTAGATCGCGCATTGATGAGCACGGCAATCCCATTGTATACTATAATGGCTTAGAACAGGAGCAGATTCAGATTTTAAAAGAGGATATCAAAAAGCTACTGTAATGGCCATTCAAAACACAACCAAATACAATCGCCTTATCTGGATACTTTCTGTAGCAATTCCGCTTGCGGTAGCTGTTTTATTTAAAGTGAGAATTCCTGGCGTCGAACGCCTCGGGTTTTTACCACCAATTTATGCCACCATAAATGGAATTACAGCAATTGTATTGATACTCGCAGTAATCCAAATTCGAAGAGGCAATCGTAAGCAACATGAACGCTTAATGAAGTCTGCTATTGCTTTATCGGCTCTTTTTTTGATACTATATGTAATTTATCATATGACCTCAGATTCTGTCACATTTGGCAAAGAAGGAACAATTAAAACAATTTATCTTTTTATACTTATATCGCATATCGTCTTGTCTATTGGCGTTATTCCACTAGTTTTAATCACGTTTGTTCGGGCTCTTAGTGAGCGTTTTGATAAACATAAAAAACTGGCTCGCATTACCTTTCCCATTTGGTTGTATGTCGCTATTTCTGGGGTAGTTGTTTATTTAATGATTTCGCCATATTATCCGCAATAGCATGAAGCAGAAAGCAATTCTAATATTAATTATGCTCCTTTTGATGAGTGTCTCGGCAGATGCTCAATGTGCTATGTGCAGAGCAGTTCTGGAAAGTGAAGAAACACAAAGTACAGCTCGTGGTGTAAACAATGGAATCAAGTATCTTATGGTAATTCCTTATCTAGTTGTAGGAACACTGGGCTTTGTGATTTACAGAAGTCGTAAACGAGACCAAATAGCCAAAAATTAACAACTTATTAGGATATCAAGGTGTAACAAAATCGTTCATTTGCGGTCTATTAGCAAAGACTTGTAACGCAACCATTAACGCCAAAGTCTAAATTTATTATTTTAAACTCAAATTGCTTTCTAAAAAGGCAACCCTTGTGTTATGATTCAAATTAAAGACTTACATAAATCCTATCATATGGGATCTGGTTCTCTACATGTTTTGAAGGGAATTAATTTTGAAGCTCAAGAAGGCGAAATGGTAGCCATCATGGGCTCTTCTGGCTCAGGAAAATCTACCTTACTTAATATTTTAGGCATACTCGACGAGGCCGATCAAGGAAGTTATTTTTTGGATAACGTACCAATCAAAGACCTAAACGAAAAAATCGCAGCCAAATATCGCAACGAATTTTTAGGCTTTGTTTTTCAGTCTTTTAATTTGATTAACTACAAAAGCGCCTTAGATAATGTTTCTATGCCGTTGTACTATCAAGGCGTAAAACGCAAATTACGCACAGAAAAGGCAATGCATTATCTTGACAAAGTTGGACTAGCCGATTGGGCAACACATTTGCCAAGCGAACTCAGTGGTGGGCAAAAACAGCGTGTCGCAATTGCTAGAGCCTTGGCCAGTAACCCTAAAGTACTTTTGGCAGATGAGCCAACAGGGGCCCTAGATACAACAACCTCCTACGAAGTAATGGAGTTGATTCAAGGAATTAACGACGAAGGGAAAACAATTCTTGTGGTAACACATGAGGAAGACATTGCGCATATGTGCAAGCGTATCGTTAATTTAAAGGATGGGATAATTATCAGCGATACTATCGTACAGCAAGTGTCTGCAAAACAACAAGCGAATGTTTAATTTAGAAGGCTGGCAAGAAATATTCGAGACCATTGGTAAAAATAGGCTTCGCACCTTTTTAACCGGGCTTTCTGTTGCTTCTGGAATTTTTATTCTCGTTATTCTTTTAGGTTTTAATAGCGGAATCGAAAAGGGTGTTAAGTCGCAGTTCGAACAAGACGCCACCAACAGAATTGCAATCCGGACAGGGGTAACCACAAAGGGGTACAAAGGATTAAATCCTGGTAGGTTTATTCAAATGCGTAACAGCGATTTTAACGAGACCAGCTTAAAATACCAAGAAGATATAGAATACAAAACCTCAATTTACTCTATTTGGGGAGGTCAAATTACTTACGGAGCTCAATCCGGAAATTATAGAGTCGAAGGGTCGCATCCTGATCAGCAGTTTATAGAAAACCAAGACCTAGTGTCGGGTCGATTTATTAATATTAGTGACGTAGACGAAAAAAATAAAATTGCCGTTATCGGTATGCAAATCCAGAAAGACTTGTTTAAAGGAGAGCAGGCAACTGGCAAGCGGATAAAAGTCTTTGGGATTAACTTTTTAGTGGTAGGAGTGTTTACCGATCCTGGTGGAACTCGTGAAGAGAACCGAGTGTTTATTCCAATTACTACAGCACAGCAAGTTTTTAATGCTGGCGATCGTATACGCTCTATTGCATATACCGTAAAAATGTCGGATAATTTTGACGAAGCAGTGGCTTTGTCTGCGGCCATGTCTGAGAATTTAGAACAAGATTTAAAAACAAAGTACAGCGTGGCTCCCGACGATCGAGGCGCTGTTAGAGTAAATAACACTTTAGAAGAAGCGAAAAAGATATACGGCCTTATCGATACCATCCGTATGGTGTTCTGGTTTATTGGGATTGGGACCATAATAGCGGGCGTTGTAGGGGTAAGTAATATTATGCTCATTGTAGTAAAGGAGCGCACCAAAGAGATTGGAATCAGAAAGGCCCTTGGTGCTTTGCCAAGCTCGATAGTTGCAATGATTTTGCAAGAAGCTATTTTTGTTACTACCATTGCAGGTTTTATCGGACTTTTTGCAGGTGTAGGCTTGCTGGAGATTATAAGCCCAATGGTCGATAGTGATTTTATTAAATTCCCGCAAGTAGACTTTAACACCTCGATAACTACGGTAATTGTACTTATAGTGGCAGGCGCATTAGCAGGGTATATCCCAGCCAGACGTGCTGCCAATATTAAGCCAATTGTAGCCCTTAGAGACGAATAATATGTTTAAAAGAGATCGTTGGATAGAAATATTAGAAGCGCTAAACGCCAATAGGTTCCGTACCATTTTGACGGCTTTTGGCGTGTTTTGGGGCATCTTTATATTAGTGTTGCTTTTAGCGCTCACAAACGGTTTAAGGAATGGCGTACAAGCCGACTTTGGCGATTTTGCAACGAATTCAATTTTTATGTGGTCCCAAGGTACTTCGATGCCTTATAAAGGATTACCCAAGGGCCGCCGTTTTAATTTTAAACTAAGCGATGTAGAGCGTCTTAAACAAGAACTTCCCGAATTAAAGCATGTCTCTCCGCGCAATCAACTGGGAGGGTTTAGAGGGTCTAATAATGTTGTACGAAAAGAAAAAACTGGTGCTTTCGATATTTATGGCGATTATCCAGAGTTTATTGAGCAGCAACCCCTAGATATCATGAAAGGGCGCTTTTTAAATTATGGTGATATAAACGAAAAGCGTAAAGTCGCGGTAATTGGGCGAGATGTAATTAGAGCACTTTACGATACTAACGAAGATGCTATTGGAAGTTACCTTAAGATTAACGGAATTAACTTTTTGGTTGTAGGATCCTTTAAACCTAGCAATACAACAGGTGACGACGAAGAGAACGCCAATATGATTTTTATTCCTTTTACGACCTTTTCTCAGGCGTTTAACAGGGCAGATAACGTGGGTTGGATGGCTATTACTGCACATGATAATGTGAGCATTACAGATGTTAAGCCACGCATAATGACATTAATGCGGGAGTTACGTAGGGTGCATCCGGACGATGCTCGCGCGATTGGCCATTTTGACTTAGCCGAAGCGTTTGGACGTATTAATGGCTTGTTTACCATTTTGACCGTTGTTGGCTATTTTGTGGGTGCTTTGGTACTCATGTCTGGTGCAATTGGGATTAGCAATATTATGCTCATAGTGGTAAAAGAACGAACCAAAGAAATTGGAGTACGACGTGCATTAGGAGCTACGCCTAGAGAAGTGAGATCTCAAATTTTACAGGAGTCTTTAGTGCTAACAATTATATCGGGAATGGTAGGAATTGCTTTTGCCGCTGGGGTAATTTGGGTGTTGAATGCCATTCTAGATCAAGTAGGCCCTGTAGAGAATTTTGCAAACCCGAGTGTTAACATTGGAGTTATTATAATTGCGTTATCGATCCTAGTTATTTCAGGATTATTGGCTGGGTTAATTCCGGCTACTAGAGCAACGCAAATGAAACCAGTAGACGCCTTAAGAATCGATTAAATAAATAAATCAAAGAATATTTTAAAGTGATTTTATCATGAAAAGAAGAGGTACCATCATCATATTAGCAATAATTGTTGTCAGCTTTACATTAGGGATACGATATATCTATTTAAAAGATAAAGCCGACCCTATTGTGTATAAAACTCAACAGGCCACAACAGAGACAATTGTAAAAAAGACAGTTGCCACAGGGAGTATTGTCCCTAAAGAAGAAGTGCTTATTAAGCCAAACATTTCTGGAATTATCGCCGAAATATTTGTCGAAGCAGGCGATGTTATTCAATCGGGAGATTTAATTGCTATGGTAAAAGTAGTTCCTAATATATCGTCACTAAATAACGCACAAAATAACATTCGAGGAGCTCAAACACAGGTAGAGACCGCCAAATTGGCCTTCGATAATGCGCAGACCATATATAATAGACAAAAAGATTTGTTCGATAAGGGGGTAATTTCTGCCAACGAATTTGACACGGCACAAAATGCCTTTAATCAAGCTCAACAACGGTACAAACAAGAACAAGTAAGTTTAAGAGCGGCACGTCAAAACTTCGATATCATTAAAACAGGTACTACATCTGGTATGGGCGCTTCTGCCAATACAGAGATTCGCGCGACGGTGAGTGGAATGGTTTTAGACGTCCCTGTAAAAACCGGAAATCAAGTAATCGAAGCGAATAACTTTAACGATGGTACTACCATTGCAATTATTGCCGATGTCGAGAAAATGATCTTCGAAGGGAAAGTAGACGAGAGTGAAGTGGGCAAGATAACGGAGAATCTACCCTTAGAAATTACTGTTGGTGCAATTCAAGATGTCACTTTCGATGCAATACTAGATTATATTGCTCCAAAAGGAGTAGCAGAGAACGGCGCCATACAATTCGAAATTAGAGGGACCCTAAATAAAATTGACACTACTTTTATTCGTGCTGGGCTGAGTGCCAACGCTTCTATTATTTTGGCAAGAGCAGACAGTATTCTTTCTATTAAAGAAGCGCTAGTACAATACGACCCTAAAACCTTAGCTCCTTTTGTAGAAGTAGAGGTAGGAGAACAAAAATTTGAACGTCGTGATGTACAATTAGGCATAAGCGATGGGATTCAAGTAGAGGTTAAATCAGGTATTTCAAAAACAGATAAAATCAAGGTGTGGAATCAATTAAAGCCGGGCGCAAAATTTGGCGGTAGGTAATTTAATTAATTTTCTGTAACACTTTCTCAATTCAATAGACATATTCAATAATTATCCTTATCCATGAAAAAGATCATAATTGGACTTTTATTATTAAGTATCAGTTTTGCCAGTTTTGGCCAACAAAAAAAGTGGACTCTAACAGAGTGTGTAACTTATGCTTTAGAAAATAACATTTCTATTAAGCAGAGCGAGCTGAATTTAGAAACAGCAGCAATCGATAAGTCGGATGCTTTTGGTGCCTATCTTCCAACGCTTAACGCTAATGCAACTAATTCCTGGAATACAGGTTTAACACAAGATGTTGCAACGGGGATTTTAAGGAATCAAGTATCCAGAAACTCATCTTATGGTGTGACTGCTGGGGTTACTGTATTCTCAGGTTTACGTAATATGCGTGCCATGGAACGCGCTAAGATCTCTGGATTAGCAGCACAATATGGTTTGTCTAAAATGAAGGACGATATTTCCTTATTTGTGGCTAACGGGTTTTTACAAGTCTTATTAAACAAGGCCAATT
>QIIH01000208.1 GCA_003229235.1 Flavobacteriales bacterium
GGTTGCTTCCCATCATAAGGTCAACTTCTATATCTCCTATGCGTGAACGTGTTTCTACAACTTTTGGGCGTTTATCTATACCAACCCTTCCAGTAATAGCACCACGCCTATCCTTTTTATTATTACGTTTTTGTCTGCGCCCTGTATGACGTAGATGTTTGTATAACTTTTTATAGTCAGAGTGCTCTCTATGATTACTATGCTTTGCCATCCATATCCATTTATAGATAGTCTCATGGCTTACACATTGTTCAGACTATAAGTTCTGGACTCCATTTCTCATACTTCATAAGGCCTTCAATGCGTCTTTTAAGATGTTCTGTAAGTAACACTCGTTTTGACTTATTGGAGTGACGGTAGTCAGTTTTACCTTGTGCGTGTTCAACAATATATCTCCCAGCTGTTTTACCACGCTTGGGTATATTGCGACTGAGTTCACGACTAATGGTACTTCTATGAACACCTAGCTGTTCAGCTATTTTTATTTGAGATAACCCTAAATCAAATAGTGTTTGAATTTGATACCTTTGAGCAAGGCACAGCTGTTTATAATTTTTCATCCAAGACGAATATAAATATTGAGCCTAAAACAGATGGGGCTAGCCCCATCTGTTTTAAATATTCGTGTTGCACTTATGACTTGAACTTAGAATGACTTGAACTTAGATTTTAAGAAATAGTCCATATTTTATTGAGTATATCTCGGGACATATTCACCCTTTAATTATAGAAGAGCGCCTTCCTCTTGTACTCGAAAAGATTAATCAAATAATTAAATAGCATAATGTTCAACCAATTCCCCACCGCGACGTGCATAGGCACCAAAAGCTGCGGAATTGGGCCAATGCACTGTAAAGTGCGTTGCGAGTAGTTTTGTGTGCCGGTATCGCGAAAGCGATAATGCACTTCGGAGTGGTGTTGGCAAGTCTTTTCTTTTGGTTCGTTTTCTTTGGACGAGCAAAGAAAATGAAGAGAAGAATTATTTTTTTAAATTTAGCAAAAGGGCTATTGCAAATAGCCCTTTTGCATAAAATTCCCTAATTTTGCCCACTAAATAAGAAGTAATCTTAATGAGCACAAAATTCGCCGAATACAAAGGCCTAAAGCTACCAGAGCTTGCAAGCGAAGTGTTAGAATATTGGAAGGAAAACCAAATATTTGAGCAGAGCATTTCCCTGCGTGAGGGAGCCACGCCTTTTGTGTTTTTTGAAGGACCACCGTCGGCCAATGGCCTACCGGGGATTCATCATGTGATGGCGCGTGCTATAAAGGACATTTTTTGCCGTTATAAAACTCAAAAAGGATTTCAGGTAAAACGCAAAGCAGGATGGGATACTCATGGCTTGCCTATCGAGTTGGGTGTAGAAAAAGAGCTGGGTATTACTAAAGAAGATATCGGTAAAAAGATTAGTGTCCAGGAGTACAACGCTGCCTGTAAAAAGGCCGTGATGCGCTATACCGATGTTTGGAACGAGCTTACCGAGCGCATCGGTTATTGGGTAGATATGAGCGACCCTTATGTTACTTACGAGCCCAAATATATGGAGACCGTTTGGTGGCTACTCAAAAATATTTCCAGCAAAAATTTATTATATAAAGGATATACTATTCAACCGTATTCGCCTAAGGCAGGTACAGGCTTGAGTTCGCACGAATTGAATCAACCTGGCACGTATCAGGATGTAACCGATACCACGGTAGTTGCACAGTTTAAAGCCATTAATGATACGCTTCCAGAAGCGCTTCAACAATATAAAGACTTACATTTTTTAGCTTGGACAACCACTCCTTGGACCTTGCCAAGTAATACGGCATTAACAGTTGGGCCTAAGATCGAATACTCTGTGGTACAGACGTATAATCAGTATACGTTCGAACCGATTAACGTTGTATTGGCTAGTAAATTGGTTGGATATCAGTTTGGCGGAAAATTCGAGCAAGTAGAAGCTGTTGCCGCCCTTTCTGATTATGAAGCTGGCGCTAAAAAGATTCCGTTTTATATAGCCCAGACTATCAAAGGATCCGATCTTTTAGAGTCTCGTTATGAGCAACTTTTACCCTATGCAACACCAGATGCAGGTGCAAAAAATGCTTATAGAGTAATTGGTGGCGATTTTGTGACTACAGAAGACGGGACAGGGATTGTTCATACAGCTCCAACCTTTGGAGCAGACGATGCCAAAGTTGCCAAAGAGGCGAGCCCTGAGGTTCCGCCAATGTTGGTGAAAGACGACAATGATAATTTGGTGCCGTTGGTAGATTTGCAAGGCCGTTTTAGACCAGAAATGGGCGATTTGGCAGGCAAGTATGTAAAAAATGAATATTACTCAGATGGCGAGGCTCCAGACAAAAGTGTAGATGTTGAGCTTGCGATCTTGCTTAAGACAGAAAACAAAGCCTTTAAGGTAGAGAAGTATGTGCACAGTTATCCTAACTGCTGGCGTACAGACAAACCTATTTTATACTATCCTTTAGATTCTTGGTTTATTAAAGCCACCGATTTTAAAGATCGAATGCATGAGTTAAATCAGCAAATTAACTGGAAGCCTAAAGCAACTGGCGAAGGGCGTTTTGGTAATTGGCTGGCAAATGCCAACGATTGGAATCTCTCTCGCTCTCGATATTGGGGAATTCCATTGCCTATCTGGCGAACAGAAGATGGTAAAGAAGAAATTGTCATTGGATCTGTAAAAGAGCTAAAATCGGAGATGGCTAAAGCTGTCGATGCTGGCCTAATGGAACGTGATATTTATGCCGATTTTGTGGTAGACGATATGAGTGATGCCAATTATGACACTATAGATTTACATAAAAATATAGTCGATCAGATAACGTTGATAAGCCCTTCTGGGCAACCTATGAAGCGCGAAAGCGATTTGATAGATGTTTGGTTCGATTCTGGGTCTATGCCTTATGCACAATGGCATTACCCTTTTGAGAATAAAGAAAAGGTTGAGCAAACTTGGCGCAAGGCAGATTTTATTGCCGAGGGTGTTGATCAAACCCGTGGATGGTTTTATACCCTGCATGCTATTGCGACCATGACCTTCGACGACATTGCCTATAAAAATGTAGTTTCAAACGGTTTGGTGTTAGATAAAAACGGACAAAAAATGTCTAAACGATTGGGCAATGCGACCGATCCTTTTAGCACGCTAGACCAATACGGCCCTGATGCCACACGTTGGTATATGATCAAGAATGCAAACCCTTGGGACAATTTAAAGTTCGACATTGATGGCATTGGAGAGGTGCGTAATAAATTCTTCGGAACGCTTTACAACACCTATAACTTTTTTGCACTTTATTCTAATTTGGATGGTTTTACATATAGCGAGCCAGATACGCCACTTGAGCAACGACCAGAAATTGATCGTTGGATTCTTTCAGAATTAAATACATTAATCTCTGTAATAGACGAGGCTTATTCAGATTACGAGCCAACCAAGGCAGCGCGAGCCATTGCTAATTTTGTACAAGAAAATTTGAGCAACTGGTATGTACGTTTGTGTAGACGCCGTTTTTGGAAGGGTTCTTATGGACCAGACAAGATTTCTGCTTACCAGACATTATTTACCTGCTTGCTTAGAGTGAGTCAACTTTCTGCTCCCATTGCACCCTTTTTTATGGAACGCTTATACCGTGATTTAAATACGGTTTGCGAAACCGAGAATGGTGATAGTGTGCATTTGAGTGACTTTCCTAAGTCTGATTCGGTTATGATAGATACCGCTTTAGAACACAGAATGCAAAAGGCACAAACAATATCTTCGTTGGTATTGTCGTTACGCAAAAAGGAGATGATTAAAGTGCGACAGCCTTTGCAGCGAATTATGATTCCTGTTTTAGGCGATTCAGACAGAAAAGAAATTGAGCTAATTGCCGATTTAATTAAATCAGAGGTAAACGTTAAGGAGATCGAACTTTTAGACGATGCTTCAGGGATTTTGGTCAAGCAAATCAAACCAAATTTTAAAGTTTTAGGCCCAAGATTTGGGAAAGACATGAAGTTGGTGGCTGCAGCGGTTAATCAATTTGATCAAGACGATATTACTACTCTAGAACAGACAGGGGAAATATCGATTGTGATTAACGAAAAAAATGTTACTTTAGGCCCATCCGAGGTCGAGATTAGCTCTCAAGACATCGAGGGTTGGTTGGTTGCCAATAGTGGTTCTCTAACCGTTGCACTTGATGTAAGTATAACGCCCGAACTAAAAAACGAAGGCATTGCGCGCGAGCTTGTAAACAGAATTCAGAACCAACGTAAAGAATCTGGCTTAGAAGTAACCGATAGAGTGAGTGTTATTTTGCAAGAAGAAACACAACTGCAAGAAGCAGTAGCTCAAAATTTAGAATATATTAAAATTGAAACATTAACAGAGGAATTAGCTTTTGCCCCAAGCATTCAAGGAGGAACACCAATCGAATTTGACGATATCACCTCTAAGTTAATCCTTAAAAAGTATTAAGATGGTACAAGAAAATAAATACAGATATAACGATGCAGAGCTCGAGGAGTTCCGTACGCTAGTACAATCCAAAATAGATAAGGCTAAAGAGCAATTGGCTCTAATAGAAAGCGCCTTTAAGAACGATTCAAACAACGGTACAGACGATACTTCGCCTACCTTTAAAGCTTTCGACGAAGGGTCTCAAGTTATGAGTAAAGAAGCAAATTCGCAGTTGGCTATCCGTCAGGAAAAATTTATTCGCGATCTTAAAAATGCTTTGATTCGTATAGAAAATAGAAGTTACGGGATTTGTCGAGTTACAAAAAAACTAATAAATCCGGAGCGCCTTAAGTTGGTGCCGCATGCAACGCTTAGTATAGAAGCTAAGAACATGCAAAAATAATTTCAGCGCCCTTTTTTAAGGGCGTTTTTTATTCCCCAATGTTTTATAACTCAGGTTTATAAATTCGCTTTAATCTGTTTATCGCTATCTCAAAATTGATATATCTTTTTTGGAGTGATGCAATAATCTAAAGGGATGTCCTGAGCTGTTACTTGCAATTCGGCTTCAGGCGCAAAAAGTGAAAGCCCAACTTTTATGACATCTTGGTTGCACGCTGCCAGAAAACGATCGTAAAATCCCTTGCCATATCCCAATCGGTTACCTTTAACATCATATGCCAGTAGTGGCACAAAAATTACTTGCAGCTGCTCGGGAGCAATTGGGATTCCAGTTTTAGGCTCTACAATTCCAAAGCTATTGGTAATGAGATTGGTGTGATCTTCCAGCAAAAAATGTTGTAATGTCTGGGTGCCAAAATCGCTTTTAGAGAGCACTACACTTTTGTCTTTCCCTTGCAGAATGTGCAACAGGTATTCTGTATTTATTTCTTTAAGCCTTTCGATGGGAAGAAAAAGATGATAAAACTGAAACTTCCAAATGTCCAGCGATAAAACTACATTAGCGATGGCCAAGCTCATATCGTCAATTTGACCTTCAGAAAGTTGAGCTCTGAGGGCTTTGTATTGTATTCGCTGCGCGGATTTGTCCATTTAGTTGGCCTTTAGCGAGATATGACAAAGTGCATCACCTTGGTACACGATGGGCGATTCGTTAACGTTTATAATATAGCCAGACACATTAGCGCGAATCCAATAATGAACTTTGCCATAAGGATCTGTAATATGCCCTAGTACGTCGCCTGAGGTTACTTTTTGGCCTGCTTTAACAGAAGGCTTAAACATACCAGAAGTTGTGGCTCTTATCCAATGGCTTGCCGTTATTACCACTACCTTTTTTTTAGGAGAAGAAACTTTAAACTTAGTGTTGAGCATCCCTAAATGCTCTAGTACGCGTTTAGATCCATTAACACCAGTATTACTCACAACGGTATCGATACTATTAGACTTTCCTCCTTCGAATAGCAAAAGTGGGATGCCTTTTTTCTGGCAATGGCTTCTAAACGATTTTTTTATGTTTTTAGAATGTAGTATAAATGGGGCGTTAAAGACCTGCGCCAATTTGTTACCTTTTTTGTCTTCGGCAGTAACTCGAATATGCGGCACATTAAACCTGCTCGACCCTCCTGAGTGAAAATCTACACAGTAATTTACATGTGGCATAACATCTTTAGACAATTGAAACGCAAATTGAGCTGCCAGTGACCCTTTACGGCTTCCTGGGAACATTCGATTTAAATCACGTCCATCGGGAAATTCTCTCGACTTCTGAATAAACCCAAAAACATTTACAATTGGAATACAGATTATAGTCCCAATTTTTGGCTTGTTAATCCCTTTTGCGATAATTTGCCGTACCACTTCGATTCCGTTTACTTCGTCTCCATGAATTCCGGCTGTAAAAAGTACCGTTGGGCCATCAAATTTAGAGCGTTCGATAATAATTGGCACGTCTATTTGAGTATGTGTATGTAATTTGGCCGTTCCCAAATTTATCTCGGCAGATTCGCCTGGAGCAATGGTCACGCCACAAAGGGTAAGGTCTTTTGCTATTACTTTGGTCATTTTTATTTGTTTCGTTCTATATAACCAATAATGCTTCTGGCTACATTTTTACCGGTGGTGGTTTCTATACCTTCTAAGCCAGGAGTAGAGTTAACCTCTAAAACCAAAGGCCCTCTGTGGGACTGCAATATATCGACTCCACATGCACCTAATTTAAGCACTTTCGCCGCCCTTATCGCCAAGGCTTCTTCTTGATAAGACAACGTTGCAGGGCTACTGCCGCCACCCCGATGTAGGTTAGATCTAAATTCGTTTTCCTTGCTTTGTCGCTTCATCGCGGCTACAACAACTCCATCGACTACAATTACTCTGAGGTCTGTTCCACGAGACTCTGCTATATATTCTTGTAATAGATAACGAGCATCGAGATCGTTTAACGTCTCGAGCGTTGTTAAGGCATTCTGTCTTGATTCGCTTAAAATAACGCCTTGCCCGTGTGTACCTTTTAAAAGTTTAATGATAATAGGGTAACTGTCCATTTCGTCTAAAAGAAGGTCGGGATCTTTTAGATTTCCTAAAACTGTTTTGGGCACTGCCAATTGCGCCTTAGAGAGTAACTGAAAACTCGTCCATTTGTCGCGAGAGGTAATAATGGACTCACAAGAAACGGTCGAAAACACTCCCATTGCTTCAAATTGTCTAACTACAGAAGACCCAAAGTAAGTGTTAGAAGCTCCAATTCGCGGAATTATCGCATGTAAATCGGTAACGGGTTCGTTTCTATACCAAACCATAGGTTTGCCTTGATCGATAACCAACTTGCAATATCCGGGGTCGATGACCTCTACATCGTGGTTACGGGCTTGGGCAGCTCGAATAAGACTCTGGGTAGAATACAATTGCTCCCCTCTTGATAAAATGGCTATGTTCATTGCGCATTTTTGCTGTTCTAAGATAACAAAATAAGTATTGATTAAGCAGGAAGTAATTAATTGCAGGCGCGTAAAAATTAGGAACAAAAAAAAGCCTTGCGAATTACATTAAAAAAACATGCCTTACTTATCTTTGAGGGATGACTGATCCTACTATTCAGCTACAGCTTTCTACCCTTCCTGCTAGTCCGGGAGTGTATCAGTATTATGATACAGAAGAAAAACTCTTGTATGTTGGTAAGGCAAAGAACTTAAAAAAGCGGGTGTCGTCTTACTTCAACAAGAACCACGACAACGGCAGAACGCGCTTGCTGGTTAAAAAAATCGTAAGCATAAAGCATATTGTTGTCGCCACAGAGACCGATGCTTTACTGCTAGAGAACAATCTTATCAAAAAGTACCAACCCAGGTACAATGTCCTGCTAAAAGACGACAAAACCTATCCTTGGATTTGTAT
>QIIH01000447.1 GCA_003229235.1 Flavobacteriales bacterium
CTTATCCTTTTCGACTATTAAAAACAGTCTAATATAAACTTCATTGCGGGCATATGATTTTAATACTTCTTTTTTTAGCGGCTTGTTTTTTAGCATATAGCAATGGAGCAAACGATAACTTTAAAGGAGTCGCTACTTTATTCGGAAGTGGTACTACCAATTATAAAAAAGCAATTTCTTGGGCCACTATTACTACTTTTGCAGGCTCTATTGCCGCTATATTTTTAGCGAGTACGTTGGTTAAAAACTTCTCCGGAAAAGGGCTTGTACCAGATGCCCTAATTCAAACTCCAGAATTTGCCATTTCGATAGCCGTCGGTGCAGCCATAACAGTATTTATCGCTACAAAAATAGGGATGCCAATATCGACCACTCATAGTTTGGTTGGAGCTTTGTTTGGCAGTGGTGTTGTAGCCGTTGGTGCCGCCTTTAATTTTGCAAAATTGGGTACTACATTTTTAATGCCCTTAATCGTTAGCCCTTTAATGGCTGCAGTAGTAAGTTTGATTGCATATTTACTTTTTCGAAAATTACGGCTTGCTCTAGGTGTTACTAAAGAAACTTGCATTTGTGTTGGTCAAGAAAAAATTCCCGTCATAAAAACGGCGAATTCAAACCAGTTTCAAACTTTAGAAACCAATCCGCAAAAGACGTTTACTATAAAGAACCAAAATGAATGTATCCAAACTTACAAGGGAACTTTTATTGGCATTAACGCTCAAAATATGCTCGATTTTGCACATTTTATAAGTGCTGGAGTTGTGAGTTTTGCAAGAGGATTGAACGATACCCCGAAAATTGTAGGCCTTCTTCTCGCAATCAATGCTTTAGACATTAAATGGGGAATGATAGCCGTTGCTATTGCAATGGCAGTTGGAGGATTGTTAAACGCTAAAAAAGTAGGCCAATTGATAAGCAAAAAGATAACTCCCATGAACAGTGGGCAAGGTTTTACGGCAAATTTGGTTACTGGTCTTTTAGTTACTACTGCTAGTATACATGGCATGCCAGTATCTACAACACATGTTTCTGTAGGTTCTATCTTTGGAATAGGGACTGTTACAAAAAAAGCAGACGTAAAGGTGGTTAAAAACATCTTGCTATCTTGGTTGTTAACCCTTCCAATAGCTGCCATTTGCAGTGCTACAATCTATTGGTTACTTCTTTACTTTAAATAATATCCAAAAAAAGAGCCTCCCAGAGGAGGCTCTTTTTTTGCACCTATTTTTATTTACTGCTTTATTAAAGATCCTTTTTGAACAACCTTTTGGCCGCTATAAATAACGTAAAAATAAGTTCCTGCAGGCAAACGCATTAAACTAATTTCTTGGTTTAGTATCGTTTTACTTAGAACTTCGATTCCATAAACATTGTAAATAGCTACTTGGTGAGTGTCTAGGTTGTTACCTTCAAAACGCAAGGTTTCTATTACAGGGTTGGGATAAGGAGTAAATTTAGAATCTTCGCTGAGGTCAAATCCTCCATCGCAATCTTTAACTTCTATAGGTGTGTTAAATCTTATTCGGGTGAAATAATCAGGACAGCCTGCAAGAACAGATCGTATACTGATACTAACAATACCGATACCTGGTGTCATTGGGATGGTAGCATTCTGCCCAGTAGCTACTACAACCGTAGTGCTACCATCGGTGTAGGTTACTGTCCAATATAAAATAGCATCGGTTGGGGGAGGAATATTAACTTGCATAATAATGCTATCACAAAATCCGATGCCTACATCATTTATTTTAAAAGAATAATCACAAGGGTCTGGTTCGTCTAAAGCAATAAAATCAATACTGCATGAATCACAGCCGTTTTCGTTTATATAAGTAACGGTAACTGTAAAGGATCCGTCTCCCACACGTTTAATTTGCACCGAATTTGACATATCAGACGTTAGAATTTGAGCGTTTGAATTACTCACATCCCAATCGTAGCAATTGCTGCATTGCGCTAAACTAGATGGAATACTAAAGGTCGCCGTATCGTTTAATTCCATACTTGTAGGCCCGCTAATATCGCAACCCGCCTGCGCGTAACTGTGCAAACTAAATAAGCATAGAGCGAAAAATGTAATAATGGTTTTCATAATTAAGTTGTTTTTAAGTTATACTATACTGTTCTTAATCATAGTTTTTGTTACCCAAAATTTTTAAATACGTCATTCAAAGTACGAATACTACGCAGCACTAGGCCGATATCTCTGTAAAGTGGCTTTCTATTGTCATTTTAAGGCTCCGACAATTAGATTATATTTAGTCTCTCTGTTCTTTAGAAGAAAAAAAAGTGAAAGTAGACAAACATTAATCCTTATGAGGAGAAATATTTAATAAATAAAAAGGCTTACACATGATTACTAGGTTACTCTGTATAATTATAACCCTTTTTCTATCAACGAGATAGTGAGCCAGGAAAGAGTCGCGTTAAAAGACCTTTAATATGAAAATTTTGTCGTTTATAAAGTTTCAACCGACCAAACTATTTACGGGCATTGCCCAAAAGGTTCGCAAAAATGGCAAAAAAGAAGGGATCGAATTTTGTTTAAACGACGATGGTTCCGTATTAAATATTACCTTTAAAATGGTAAAAAAGTGAAATTTCCGATATTGGTAGAACAAGCTATCGATGTTTAATTACAAAGCTGAATTTCGCCTTAAGCAGAGATCGCTCAAATTATACAGATTAGTATTAATTGGGTTACGCCTAGAGTTTTACTAAAATTTTTATCTCAAGATTATAACTCATAAGTAATTAATACATTTATTTTTACAAGAAGAATCTATCTTTAATTCATAAAACAATATTACTCGCGATGAAAAACACTCTTGCCTTATTTTCCCTCTTTCTTATTATTGTTGCTTGTAGTTCTAGTGATAATACAGCCCCGCCGCCAACAGACGATACCACAGATGATACAACCTCAGATCCTATAAGCGTATCGACTTTTATTGTGAGTATAGACGACATTACAGAAACCCAGGCCTCTCTTAGTGCAAGTGTAACTGTCTCCGGCACTTCCATAATAGAGCGAGGATTTAGTTGGGATACATCGCCCAATCCCAATATAAATGACACATCGATTGCTGTTGGTTCAGGTAGTGGCACTTTTAGTCAAGAAATCACAGCGCTAACAGAAAATACAACCTACTATGTTAAATCGTATGCGATAGATGGCGAAACCACAGTGCATTATAGTGAAGACGAGTCGTTTACTACCCTCAAAACTGCTACAAGCAATATTTATGAAGGCTCTATAGATCTTAATACCCAAGCACAGGTTAACGAATTTGGGGCCAACAATTATACAGGTGTTACAGGAGGAATGGATATTTTGGACAGTACCGATATAACAGATTTAACCCCTCTTTCTACGATAGGATTTGTAGGAGAGTTAGTGAGAATCGGCAACAACACACAATTAACGAGTCTTGAGGGGCTAAATAGTTTGACCACCTTAGGGTCGGCACTAATTTTTTTCGACAACCCTATATTGACAAACCTATCTGGCTTAAACGGATTACAAGACATTGGGGGCTTCTTAAGAATTAACAACAATGATCTATTGGAGAGCCTTGATGGCTTAGAAAATTTACTATCTACAAATGGAATATCTATTGAAGAATGTAATTCACTTACCGATATTACTAGTCTTTCCGGACTGACAGAGGTAGATGGACATTTAGCCATTGTATCAAACCCACTACTAAGCTCATTAACGGGTCTAGAAAATGTTCTTTTTGTAAGTAATTCATTTCAAATTGACAACAATTCCGCTCTGATAAATTTAAATGGCTTTGATTCTTTACACACCGTCGGTGGGTTCTTAATTATACAAGGTAATATCGCATTGCAATTTATTGATGGACTTAATAGTTTAACCTCAAGTTTTGACCTTCGAATAAACAACAACAATCTACAAGGAATTGACGGGTTCACAAGTTTGGAGTCTATTGATTTTGACTTGGCTATATCCTTCGAAAATATTACACATATCGATGGCTTCAGTAATTTAACCAGCATAGGAGATGTTCGTTTACTTCAAAATAACTCACTTACTAATTTAAATGGATTTTCGAGCCTTACAGTGGTAAACGAAGATTTTAGTGTGAGCAGACATGATGTGTTAGGTGATTTTTGCGGCATTACCAATCTAATCAACGCAAACGGAATTGGTGGAGATTACATCGTCGAATTAAATCTGTATAACCCAACAATAGCAGACATAGAAGCTGGTAATTGTAGCATCTAAAGCATATTGCTTTATAATTGTTAAATTAAGAATCATATGAAAAAACATTTCACTCCAATATTACTGACTGCACTATTAATTGCAACTATATTTTCGGCCAATGCTCAAACAGCTGTAAAAGCAGGGCCTATTTTTAAAGATGGAGAGGCTCAAATAGTGCCGGCTTTCGAAGATGATTCAAAATGGATACGCGAAGATCTTTGGGTAGAAACAGGATTTGATACAGATGGCGATGGTAAGCACGACAGAATGCATGTAGACGTTACCCGTCCTTACCAAACCGATACCGAGGGTTTAAAGCTTCCTATTGTATACGTTTCTAGCCCTTATTTTGCCGGAGTTGCTGCCAATGTTGAGGGTTTATTTTGGGATGTCGAACACGAACTTGGTGAAACGGCAAAACCACGGGTACATCCAGAAGTGATACGCTCTGGCAAACGCCCCATTATTTCTAATTCACATATCAAGACTTGGGTGCCTAGAGGGTATATTGTTGTACACTCCTCGTCACCAGGAACCGGATTATCACAAGGGTCGCCAACTGTGGGCGGCGACAACGAATCTTTGGCTCCAAAGGCAGTAATCGATTGGCTAAATGGTCGCGCAAAAGGATTTAAATCTCCTGACGGAACTGAGCCTGTAGTCGCATTTTGGTCTACTGGGAAGGTTGGTATGACAGGAACATCCTATAACGGAACTATTCCGCTTGCGGCTGCCACAACGGGTGTAAAAGGGCTAGAAGCAATTATTCCTATTGCTCCCAATACCTCGTACTATCATTATTACCGTTCTAATGGGTTAGTAAGATCGCCCGGCGGATATTTAGGAGAGGATATCGATGTGCTGTATGACTTTATTCATAGTGGAGACGAATCTAAACGCGCTTACAACAATGCTAACGTTCGTGATATAGAAATGATGAACGGGATGGACAGAATCACTGGAGATTATAACGACTTTTGGGCCGGACGAGACTACTTAAATGAGATGGCACCAATGAAGGCTGCTTTGCTTATGTCGCATGGTTTTAACGACTGGAATGTAATGCCTGAGCATAGTTATAGAATTTACAAAAGAGCACAAGAAATGGGGCTTCCAGCGCAAATATTCTATCATCAAAACGGACATGGCGGGCCACCTCCAATGAAAATGATGAACAGATGGTTTACACGCTATTTACACGGGGTAGAGAATGGTGTAGAAAACGATTCTAAAGCCTGGATTGTTAGAGAAAATGATAAAAGAAACAACCCTACGGCTTATGCCAATTATCCCAACCCAGATGCTTCGCCAGTAACATTATATCTTAACACTGGAGCACCAAAGATTGGAAGTTTGAGCTCAAGTAAAAAAGCGGAACAAGGCAAAGAAACCTTAGTAGACGACTTCTCGATATCTGGTAAAGATTTGGCAACTTCTGCCGAATCTGATACACGATTATTATATGTGACGCCAACATTAACGAAGGATGTTCATATTTCTGGAACCACAAAAGTAACCATCAAACTATCGAGCAGTAAAGAAGCAGCTAACCTTTCTGTTTGGATGGTTTCACTGCCTTGGAATAGCGCAAAAGATGCCAAAATCACCGACAATATTATTACCCGTGGTTGGGCAGATCCTCAAAATTATAAATCGATCAGAAGAAGCGAACCCTTAGAAAAAGGCAAGTTTTACGAAGTGTCTTTCGAGCTAATGCCAGACGATCAAATTATTAAAGCGGGGCAACAAATAGGGCTAATGATTTTTTCGAGTGATAAAGAGTTCACGCTGCATCCAAAACCTGGAACCGAATTAACCGTAGATTTGGACGCAACATTAATTACAGTACCAATTGTTGGAGGCCTTAATGCCTTTAATAGTGCGTTAGAAGAAGATTAAGTTTTCACTATTTTTTAGTAAATTTATCTAATTATCCGCTAATTAGATTCCCTGTTAGGTAATAAAATTTAAATTTTAGATTTATGAAAAGTTCACTCTCTACACTCCTAGGCCTAGGCTTAATATTTGTTATAACGACAGCTTTTAACTCCGTAACAGAAGGCGAATCAGACCAGCAGCCATCCACAACACAGCCTACTGAGTTTAATACCGATGGCCTGTACTTTGCCGAACTTTACGATTATATATACAGAGGTCATTTTGAAAACGTAGAAATAACTCGAGAAGACACACAGTTCTTAATGATTTTTGAACAATACCTTAGAGGTTATGGCCGTCGATGTGATAGCTATTTGCCAGCCAACAAAGTCGAAATTATGGAACAAGAGTGCGCTGCCGAAGACGTATCGTATAATAGCTACGGAAGTGAGATCGGCCGAGTATGTGTAAAATGGCGTTGGGTAGGCACAGATTTATTTGCACGCCCAGAATTGTACGATGCAAAAATGGAAGCCGAAGGGATACAAAGAGCTAATGGCCTACAAACAGTTATGGCTATGATTTTAGACCCAAATGCCATCGGAAATTCTGTTGATATAATTCATAAAGCCAAAGGGCTTAAAAATGATATGGTTCAAATGTTTAGCTTAAACCAATGCGATAGCCCTGAGCTTAGACGCTTTGAAGATAACCTTGCCTTGTTTGCCCAAAATAAATCCGGAATTCGCATACAAGCTGCTAGTAAATATGCAACCATGAAAGTAACTGGAGGGCCTGCTGGAGCTCAGAATTTCAATAATTTGATAGATCATCTAGTCGCTAATCAAGCAAAAACATGGGCCTTTAATCGCTATACCGCAGGCAGTGTTGCTAACATAACTGTGTTGTCTAGTGATTCTCAAGGCAGGCCTACTTCTTTAAAAGCAGATTATAGTTATTCCGGCTTTGGCAGCAGTATAGGTTGGGTTAATATAACGTTTGCCAACGGCTTGCCAGATTGTATGTATTTTTTTGATTTCCCTACAAATTGCAAAACGCCAAACAGTAGTATTGTAGCCGCCTATGCACAAGGGGGTTATGCTAAGTAAAAGTAAAAATTGCTTGTCAGTATAAATTCAATACAATTTACAAGGCAGATCGGAATCTTTAAAATTGGTTCAGTTAAAGTCTTGTCGTAAAATAATTAACGCCTTTCATTTACCTTGAAACTCCAAACCCAAAGCCTAGATAACATAGCTGCATATATTACTGCATTAAAACAAATGTTCGCCTACAATGAGCAGTTGTTTGCGGATTACCCAAACATAGTGCTCGAAGAAAATGAACCAGAAAAAAAGATGTTAGTACGCTGGGGGCAGCGCTACGATGTAG
>QIIH01000014.1 GCA_003229235.1 Flavobacteriales bacterium
AATGCAAAAAGACTCGATAACCCAACCTTACTTAAAAATTGGAATAAGAAGCGAGTCGGATTAAAAAACAAGTTGTTTTACTCTTTTATTAACACTGCATCTAATTTTTATGGCTCGTATCAAACAATTTTGCGTTTAGAAGAAGTTTATCAGCAAAAATTGCGTTCAAATCCATTATACAAATTGGTATTAAACCAATTGAAAGACCAGAATATAGATGTGCTGTTTTGTACACATCAACGCGCATTAAAGGCTCCTATAATTTGTGCTGCAGCAAAAGAGTTGGGTATTAAAACCATTGCTGTTATTTATTCTTGGGATAACGTACCAAAGGCTAGATTGGCACTACGTGCAGACAGGTATCTAGCATGGTCTTCTCATATGAAACAAGAACTGCAACAGTTTTATCCAGAGATTGATTCAGAAAGCATCATAAAAACTGGTACACCTCAATTTGAGTTTTATTTGGATGAGTCTTTAATAGAAGACCGGGATGTTTTTGCAAGTAAATACGGCCTAGACCCGAATAAAAAATGGCTTTGCTTTTCTGGTGACGATGTGTATACATCACCTCAAGACCCACAGTATTTAGAAGATATGGCCTCTCAATTGGTTCAATCAGGACTAGATGCAGCGTATCAAATAGTTTTTAGAAGATGCCCAGTAGATGTCTCTGGCAGGTATCAATATGTTGTAGATCAATTTAGAGATGTGATAATTGAAATTCCTCCTTTATGGAATTTTAATAAACAGCAATGGAGTGCTGTTTATCCTACAAAAGCAGACAATGCATTATTAGTAAATGTGGCTTATCACTGTATGGCGGTTGTGAATGTAGGATCTACCATGGCCTTCGATTTTGGGATGTTTAAAAAACCGGCCATTTATATTAATTACGATCAAAAAAATAATGGGAACTGGTCTGTAGATACAATTTATAAATACCAACACTTTAGAAGCATGCCTACTAAAAATGTAGTTTTATGGTTGAATAGAAAGCAGGATATTGTTCGAATCATCAAAGGGATTAATCAAGGACAGAATTCAAGTATTCGGGCGTGGTTTGATATCATAGTTGAACACCCAAAAGAAGCGTCAGATAACATATTTAATGCATTAGATTTATGAATATAGTCTTCCTTTCACATGAGTATCCCCTTTGGGCTTCTGGCGGAGTAGGTACCTTCTTACAAACCTATGGTCGCGCTCTGGTTAATCACGGGCATAAAGTTACAGTGATGGGGCCAGGTATGGATTCTAAAGAGATACATCTTGTAGATAATGGTGTCACTTTGATTAGATTGGCTGTGAATAAAAGGAAATGGGTCCCTAATTTTTTACATAATGCACATCAAATTAACAAGAAACTCAAAGATTTACACGCCCAGCAATCTATAAATATAATAGAAGCTTCTGAGCTTGGTTTGGCTTTATTATCTAAAAAGCATCCAGCGAAAAAAGTAATTAGATTACATGGAGGGCATCACTTTTTTTCTGAGGCAGAAAATCGTGGAATTAATTGGCGTAAAGGTTGGCTAGAAAAAAAATCGTTTACTAAAGCCAATGGGTTTTTGGCTGGCACTAATTATGTAAAAAATCATACTGCGAAATATCTAAGTTATCAATCGGCTAAGGTTGCAGTAATATCGTATCCAATTAATACAGACAGACCACTTTTAGATATATCTGTTAATGACAACCGATTGTTGTTTGCAGGTACGATATGCGAGAAAAAGGGAGTCAGACAGTTAATCGAGGCCTTTGCGATTGTTAGAGAGAGTTATTCTTCGTTACATTTAGATATCTTTGGAAGGGAGTGGTTTTATCCAGATGGCCAATCCTATACAGAGGAGCTCCATCAAGATTTGGACGCGAATCTTTTTGAGAATGTGCATTTTGAAGGAGAAGTGTCGCGAGAAGTATTAGACACCAGATATGCAGAAGCTAGAGTATGTGTTTTCCCTTCGCATATGGAAACCCAGGGCTTGGTTTCTATAGAGGCAATGCTGTTAGAGAAGCCTGTGGTTTTTTCTAAATATGGGCCTGGGCCTGAAACAATTCAGCACGGCGAAACCGGCTTACTTTGTGATGCTTATGATCCCAGCGATATAGCGAAACAAATTTTATGGTGTATAGAAAACCCTAAAAAAGCAAGACAACTAGGTGTTAATGGGAGACAGTTTGTTCTTAAAAAGTACAATTTAGAAACGGCTGTTGCCAAGAACATCGAATTTTATAAATCACTTTAATTTATGGGGCTATTCGCGACTGATATCAGAAAATACAAACGTTACTCGACTAAAAGCGGGTTAATTTTAATTTTAACGCAACAGGGATTATGGGCCTTGTGTGTTTACAGAATTAATAGTGCTATTTATCGATCTAAATTGCCAAGTATTATCAAGAAATTACTTTTGTTATTTGGCTTGCTTTGGCAAAAATTTATCGAAATAATTACTGGCATTTCGCTTCCTTATACCGCTAAAATAGGACCAGAGTTTTATATTGGTCATTTTGGAGGGATTATTGTAAACTCAAATGCACAAATTGGCTCAGATTGCAATATTTCTCAAGGCGTAACTATTGGCGTGAGTGGTAGGGGAGCTAATCGGGGCGTGCCAATTATTGGCAATAATGTCTACATTGGTGTCCAAGCTACTGTGGTTGGGCCTATTGTCATAGGTGATAATGCCGTAATAGGAGCTAATTCATTGGTTCATAAAGATGTTGCAAGCGGAACTACAGTTGTTGGAGTACCGGCACAAGAAATAAACAAAAACGATTCAAAAGGCTATATTTAGGTATGCGGTTTTTAGTAGTAACTTTAGCTCCAACTTTGCTCAAAGAAGATGGTCATCTTTATTCATATGCACCCTATGTGAATGAAATGAATATTTGGTTTTCTGCAGCCGATAATGTTACGATACTTTCACCTAATAGTCACAAAGGGGAGTTATTATTAGCGCCTTTTACCCGTAACGATATTGATGTCCAGGCTGTACGTACGATTGCTTTTAATAGCTTTGGAAGGTCAATTATATCTCTACTTTCACTTCCCTATATTTTTTTAAAATTATTTAAGGAGTTTTCTAAGGCCGACCATATTCATTTACGTTGCCCTGGAAGCATAGGGTTTCTAGGTGTCATAGTTCAGATCTTTTTTCCGAAGAAAACTAAAACAGCTAAATATGCAGGAAATTGGGACCCCAGCGCAAAACAACCGATTAGCTATCGTCTTCAAAAATGGCTCCTAAATAATACCTCACTTACCAAGAATATGCAAGTTTTAGTCTATGGTGAGTGGCCTAACCAGTCAAAAAATATAAAGTCCTTTTTTACAGCCACATATCGGAACTCGAAAACAAAAGAGACTGTACAACGAACCATCCAGGAACCCTATCGGTTTTTGTTTGTTGGTATGTTGACAATAGGAAAACATCCATTATATGCCGTCCAATTAATAGAAAACATACATAGAAGTGGTGTTAAATGCAGTTTAGATTTCTACGGAGATGGCGCAGAGCGTGCCTCTTTGGATACTTATATCAAAGAAAATGGAATGGAAGATGTGGTTACTTTACATGGAAATAAGGATGCTGATACCGTCGAAGCTGCATATAAAACGAGCGATTTTTTAGTGCTTCCGTCACAATCGGAAGGCTGGCCAAAAGTCGTGGCAGAAGCCATGTTTTGGGGTGTCATTACTATTGTTTCGAAAGTCTCCTGTGTACCTTGGATGCTAGATTATGGAAAACGTGGAGCTTTGCTATCGATGGAACTTTCTGAAGACACAAATGCTCTTAAAAAACTAATAGCAGATAAATCTGGATTAAGAGAGATGTCTCAGGAAGCAATGGATTGGTCGCGTCAATATACTATTGACGATTTTGAAACTGAAATTAAAAAGATAGTAGAATGAAGGTGTTACAGCTTATCGATTCACTAAACCCGGGAGGTGCCGAACGCGTCGCAGTAACTTTTGCGAATGCGTTGCAAGGAAAAATTTTGGGTTCTTATCTTTGTACAACGCGAGAAGAAGGTTTGTTAAAAACCAATATTGATAAGAAGGTTGGGTATCTGTTTCTTAATAAGAAAAGATCACTGGATCTAGATGCTGTGCTTTATTTGAAGCGATTTGTAAAAAAGGAAAACATCGATATTATTCATGCTCATACCACCTCTTACTTTCTCGCTACATTATTAAAAGTTATATATCCAAAAATACAAATCATTTGGCATGAGCATCAGGGAAATAGAGTCCTTACTTCAAGACTACAAAACCTAACACTTTTTATTTGCTCTTTCTTCTTTACAAAAATACTAACCGTAAGCACTGCATTGGAAAAATGGTGTATTGAAATATTAGGTACTAATGAAGTCTATTACCTTCCCAATTTTGTTTCAGTTTGTTCACCTATATTGGCGGCCCAACAACAGGAAAATACGGTGATTTGTGTCGCAAATTTAAAAGTACCAAAGAACCATTTAAATCTCCTAAAAGCATTTGCTTTAGTGCATGATGAGTACCCTGACTGGCGGTTAAACCTAGTAGGAAAAGATTATAAAGATTCGTATTCTAAAGCGCTCCATGCTTTTGTCGAGGAACAACACTTACAAGACTGTATAACGTTTTCAGGCAGTGTAAATACTGCAAGAAAGATGATGGGAACTGCTAAGATTGGAGTTCTTTCCTCGGATGCAGAAGGATTACCAATGGTATTGTTGGAATATGGGGCGGCTGGACTTGCTGTTGTTGCAACTCGGGTTGGACATTGCGAAGAAGTAATTAGTACCTTTGGTAAAACGGTACAACCCAAAGATGAAAACGCTCTGGCCAAAGCTTTAAAGTACTATATATTCAACAAATCAGCGTCGGAAAAGGATGCTGCGGCGTATTCACTTCATATTGTTAAGAATTATAGTAAGGAAGCGGTATTGCCTAAACTATTGAACTATTATATAAAATAAAGACCTAAATACTTAGTATGTTTAGTTTACTATGAACAAAACCAAAGAAAGAATAATCAAGCCTATTAAAAAGGTCACTTATATACAATTACTGTTGTTACATATTGGTTTGGCGGTACTTGTCTATCTTTTTAAGGGAGCTTCTGTTCTAATAATGTTGGGTGCTTTTGGAGCATTCTTAATTTATATTATCGCAAAAAGTAATCGCGGAGACATTGTTTTAATTGCTGCCGCTTATTTTACGGGTGCTGAGGTGTTTTTTAGGATGACGGGCGCGGCCCTGTTTTATGAAACAGGAAAGTATGCAGTAATCTTTTTTATTATGTTGGGAATGTTATATCGGGGGACATCGTTAAAGTCGATTCCCTATTGGGTTTATTTATTTATTCTGATACCTGGCATCATTTTTTCTGCTATTAATTTAGATTATGAGACCAATGTAAGGACAGCAATTGCCTTTAATTTAAGTGGCCCATTCTGTCTAGGAATAGCGGCGATTTATATGTATTATAGGCGGGTTTCGGCACAGCAATTACAGAATATCTTGCTCGCCATATTACTGCCTATTGTTACAACGATGGCATATCTGTATTTGTACACACCAGATATTAAAGATGCCCTTAGCGGTACACAATCTAATTCTGTGACTTCAGGCGGATTTGGACCCAATCAAGTGTCAACGATTTTGGGACTTGGTATGTTTATTCTGTTAAGCAGATTGTTTTCAAATAAGAGCAGGTTAGTGAATCTGATCGATTTGATTCTGCTATTTTTTATGAGCTATAGAGCTATCGTAACGTTCTCTCGTGGGGGGGTTATTACTGCCGCTGTGTGTGCTGTTTTTTTTATTATTGTCTACTTCTTATTAGCTAAACCTAAAATTAAAGCTCAAATAATACCTAAAGTAGCCCTTATTGTATTTGGTTTAATCCTTACATGGGCTTTTACGTCACTAAAGACTACTGGCTTAATAGATAAGCGTTATACTAATCGTGATGCGGCAGGGAGGTTAAAACAGGACATCACTACGGGGCGATCAGAACTTATATCTAATGAATTATTGGCTTTTTATGAAGAACCTCTTACAGGAATTGGCGTAGGAAAAACTAAAGAGTATAGGCTTGAAAAAACAGGTATACATGCTGCTACCCATAACGAGGTGAGCCGCCTGTTATCTGAGCATGGGCTCCTTGGTTTGATGGCCTTACTTCTACTAATCTTTATTCCAATTCGATATTGGTTTAAGCAATGGCACAACCCTTATTTACCTGCATTGTTTATCTTTTGGTTTTTAACTATTAATCATTCATCGATGCGATTGGCTGCACCAGCATTTATTTATGGATTAATGTTGCTTTATGTAGAAAAAGAAGCTCGAACAAAAATTGCCCCAAAGGCCAGTAAGCAAATAGAATCATGAAAAAATCGCTACTATACATAGGGAATGATTTGCAGCATAGTGCTAGCAATCCAACTTATATGGCAGGATTGTCTGTGGCTTTGCGTGATGCTGGTTATTTTGTGAAAACTGCTTCTGGCAAAAGTAACAAAGTCTGTCGGCTATGGGAGATGTGTAGCATGCTATATAAGCTTCGAAAAAAGGTCGATTTTGTTCTTATTGACACCTACAGTACACAAAACTTTTATTACGCCTATATAATAAGCCTTTTGTGCAGATTTTTTAAAATTGAATACATCCCGATATTACATGGTGGGAATTTACCCAAGCGGCTTATTCATAATCCAATACTGTGTAAACAGTTGTTCGGAAATGCCTTAACAAATGTTAGCCCGTCTAAATATTTATTAGCGGCTTTCCATTCGTGTGGTTTTTCAAATGTCCTATGTATTCCAAATGCAATCAATCTTGAAGATTTCCCGTTTCAAGAACGAGATAAAACCATACCATTAAAAATCTTTTGGATGCGTTCGTTTAAAGATATATATAATCCACTGCTGGCGCTACAGGTGGTTGATCAACTCAAAAATCAATTTCCCGATATACAAATGACGATGGCTGGCCCAAGTGATGATGCTGTCTTAAAAGAGTGCAAGCAGTTTGCGTCAGAAAGAAATTTACCTATCACATTTTTGGGGAAACTCACAAGACAAGAATGGGCCCAAGCATCTAGACAGCATAATTTATTTTTAAATACTTCTCGATTTGATAATACGCCATTAAGTTTAATCGAAGCCATGGCATTAGGCTTGGTTGTAGTTTCTACTAATGTTGGGGGTATTCC
>QIIH01000510.1 GCA_003229235.1 Flavobacteriales bacterium
AACTGCTAATGAAAAAATCTCTAAAATCTGAAGGAATCATATAATATCATTTTTAACAAAGATAACACATATCTATCTTAGAACTTAGCTAGGATAGTGAGTTATTTTCTGACAGTATGTGGCACTAAGTGTTCGTACTTCCCATTGTGTTGCATCACATCTCTAACGATAGAAGAAGATATATGTGATAACTCTGGCGCTGTCATTAAAAAGACACTCTCAATATGTCCTTCCATAATTTTGTTGGTCTGAGCGATAGCCTGCTCGTAATTAAAATCGCTGGTATTTCTAAGCCCTCTTAAAATATACTTTGCGTCTATAGATTTGCAATACGAAACTGTTAGTTGTTCGTAAGTTGATACCCGAACATTTGGATAGTTTTTAAATGTTTTTTCTAAAAACTCTTTACGCTCATCCAGCGAAAACATATATTTTTTGCTGGCATTGATTCCTATGGCTAATACTATCTCATCAAAAATGCTTAGCCCACGCTCAATGATGTCACAATGGCCTAAGGTGATTGGATCAAAAGATCCTGGAAAAACGGCAGTCTTCATAGTTAGGAGTTATTAGAATTTGGCAATAGCGTTACTACTAAGTCGTTAAATAGCTCCGCAAGCGGAATTTTAGCATAAAGTGCTTGTCTAGGAATAATACTTTCTGCTGATAAGCCAGGATTGCTATTTATTTCAAGAAAATAAGGCACATCGTCTTGCAAAATAAAATCACAACGTGCAATACCTTTGGCGTTGAGTAAAGTAAAAATTCGATGGGTTTCTGCAATCACTCTCTTAAGAGCAATCTCACTAATACGAGCTGGAGTAATTTCGTCTGCTTGCCCCAAGTATTTTGCATCATAGTCAAAAAAGTCGTTTTCTGTGACAATCTCGGTAGGAGGAAGCACAGTGGTTTTTCCGAAAGTTTTATAAACGCCTGCAGATACTTCTGTTCCTACCAGAAAAGTTTCGACAAGTACTTCACTATCTTCTTTAAAAGCTTTTTCTAAAGCTTCTGGCAAATCTTCTAATGAATGTACTTTACTAATTCCAAAGCTAGAACCTGCTCTATTGGGTTTTACAAAACAAGGGAACCCTACAGTCTTAACAATATCTCCCAATGGCGGTATTTCCCCTTCGTTTACATAATAAGAATTAGCGCATTTTACACCAAAATTTTTAAGTACCGAGAGACAATCTCTTTTATTAAAACTTAATGCCGCCGCATAAAAGTCGCTAGATGTTTGCGGAATGCCAAGTAATTCTAGGTAGGCCTGCATATAACCATCTTCGCCAGGAGTGCCGTGTATTACATTAAATACTGCATCTGGCACAATGTGACTGCCTTGATAATTAAAACTAAAATCGCTGCGGTCTATAGGTAACTCGTCTCCATTTTCTAAAAAAACCTTCCAATCGGTTTCTAAAATATGTACTTTAAATACATGATGGACAGTAGTCAATAGGTTTTGATACACTATCTCGCCGCTTTGGAACGAAATTTCTTTTTCGCTGGAGTAGCCTCCCATAATGATTGCAATATTGATTGCTTGCATAAGAAAGATAAAAAATGTGCGTTAGCCATTGTAGGTAGAACCTACTTTTAAGATCGAATTAAAAAAATCAGTTAACAATATCTTCTCAAATATATGTATTTTCGCTGTTCAATTAACCATTGCCGCATATGAGTTTCTTGCGATTTTTATTTACTAAAGCTTTTTTAAAGCAACTTGGACTAGCTGTATTGGCCATTTTGGCCTTTTGCATGCTAGTGTTGCTATATTTACGATTTTCTACAAATCACAGCCAAAGTATTGAAGTTCCGGATTTGTCTAAGTTATCTTTAGAAGAAGTCGATCAAAAATTAACCGATATGGATCTAAGATGGCAATTGTTAGACTCTACCAATTATAATCCAGATTACCCTAAGCGTTCTGTGATCGAACAAATTCCGGCCGCCGGTAGTTTTGTAAAAGAAGAACGAAAAATTTATTTAACACTCAACCGTTCAAATTACCCAAAACTCAAGGTGCCAAATGTAGTTGGGCGCACTAAAAGGCAAGCAGAGCCAACGTTGTTATCACTTGGTTTTAAGATTGGTAAAATTACTTATATTCCCTACATAGCAAAAGATGAGGTGATGCAAATCAAATATAAAGGAAGTGTAATAGCTCCAGGAACCGAATTAGAAAAAACCTCGGTTATCGATCTAGTTTTAGGCGATGGCAAAGGTAGCCTAAGAGCAGGAATAAAAGAATCTAGCAACGACGACAGTCCAGATGGAACAGAATAGACCAGAAGCTTTTGAAACAAAAAGCGACGATTTGTATGAGCATCATCGTTTTGTTGCCGAAAAAGGACAGCAACCTTTACGAGTCGATAAGTATTTGATGAATTATATCGAGAAGGCGACGCGTAGTAAAATTCAAAAGTCGGCAGCTTCAGGAAATATTTATGTAAACGACGTCGCAGTTAAATCTAATTATAAGGTTAAACCTTTAGATGTAGTCACCGTAAAGCTAGAACACCCTCCTCACGAGTTTTTGTTAGTGCCAGAAGATATTCCGCTAGATATTATTTACGAAGATGACCATCTTTTGGTGGTAAATAAACCAGCTGGAATGGTAGTACATCCTGGACATGGAAATTATAGCGGTACATTAATAAACGCGCTCATATTTCATGTAGAAAACTTACCTCAAAATAGCAACGAACGTCCTGGCCTAGTACATCGTATCGATAAAGATACTAGTGGTTTATTAGTGGTGGCCAAAACAGAAGAGGCTATGACGCATCTCGCTAAGCAATTCGTTGATAAAACCACAGAGCGTGAATATGTTGCGTTAGTCTGGGGTTATGTTGATGAGAACAGCGGTGTTATTGAAGGTCATATTGGACGTCATCCTAAAAATAGACTGCAAAACAAAGTATATCTTGACGAAGATGCAGACACAAAAGGAAAGCCAGCAATTACTCATTACGAAGTGTTGGAACGTTTGGGGTATGTTACTTTGGTAAAATGTAAGTTAGAGACCGGAAGAACACATCAAATACGTGTGCATATGAAGCATATCGGGCACACAATATTTAACGACGAACGCTACGGCGGAGATAAAATTTTAAAAGGCACAACCTTTACCAAATACAAGCAGTTTGTAGATAATTGCTTTAAAATATTGCCACGTCAGGCACTACATGCACGTACATTGGGATTTGTACACCCGGTAACCAACGAAAATATGTCGTTTGAGGCGCCGATACCAGACGATATACAGGCTGCAATAGAAAAGTGGCGAGGATATACTAAAAATCGCGATAACTAGTACTGCAATTACTCTTAACGGCCTAGTTTTGGATCAAACATAAATAAGTTTGAATCAGAGGGCTTGCAAAAGCGTATATAGGTAGTTATCTTTACAGATATTTCTAAGTTGTTATAAAAAGAATGAAAATTGTTGTATCACCTGCTAAATCTTTGGAATTTGAGAAAGACTTACCTTCTCAAAAATTTAGCGATCCTATTTTTTTGAGTGAAGCCGAAAGGCTTAATAAATTGCTTAGAAAGAAATCGGTGAGAAGTCTTTCAAAACTTATGAGTATATCGCCAGATTTGAGTTCACTAAATTATGAGCGCAACCAGCAATGGGAATTGCCGTTTACTTCAGAAAACGCTAGACCAGCGATTTATTCTTTTGCAGGCGATGTTTATAGAGGTATTGATGCATATAATATGTCTAACGATCAAATGAGTTATTTGCAAGAAAACATGCGAATACTCTCTGGCTTGTACGGCCTATTAAAGCCTCTAGATTTAATGCAACCTTATCGTCTCGAGATGGGCACGCGTATTAAAGTAGGTGTAAATAAAAATCTTTATGCCTTTTGGCAAAAGAATATTACTCAAGCCCTTAATACCGAGTTGCAAGACGACGAGCTATTTATTAATCTAGCCAGTAACGAATACTTTAAGGCGATCGATAAAAAAACACTTAATGTCCCTGTAATAAATGCGGCATTTAAAGAGTTTAGAGATGGCGAATATAAAATGATTGGTTTCTTTGCAAAATATGCACGAGGCCTAATGGCACGTTATCTAGCAGAGACTAATGCTCAAACCTTAGATGATGTAAAGGGATTTAACTATGAAGACTATGGCTTTAGCGAACAACTGTCTACGAGCCAAGAATTAGTATTTACAAGACAGTTTAAATAACATTATGTATTTTTATCTAATTGTTGCATTACAAGCTTTTTGTATATATCATATATGGAAGACAGGCCGCCCGTATTTCTGGTATTTTGTTATCATTTTTATTCCAGTGGTAGGTTCAATAATATATATACTAACACAAGCGCTCAATAAATCTGATGTAGAAAAAATTCAGAAGGATGTGGGTGTTCTTGTAAATCCTACTAAAAAAATAAAAGATTTAGAAGCTGCCGTAGAATTTGCAGACACCTATCAAAACCGAGTATCTCTAGCCGATGCACTTTTTGAAAACGCAAATTGGGACGAGGCGCTCGTTCACTATAGTTCGGCATTAGACGGAAATTTTAAAAAAGATTTTTATCTCAACAGAAAGTTACTTGAAACCTATTATCACCTAGGACAATACAAACTTGCCGCAGAACAAGGCGAAATAATTAAAGACGACTCACAATTTGATAAGTCGAATGTGGCGTTTTATTATGGCCTGTCTTTAGACAAATTGGACCGAGCTCAAGAGGCGCAAAAGCATTTAATATCAGTAGACAAACGATATTCTAATTTTAAAGAACGATTACAATTGGCAGAGCACTATTTAGCAAATGCTGGGCGCGACTTGGCTGTTGAAATATTAGACGAATTAAAATCAGAATCGCAAAGTATGAGTAAGGATGCTTATAAGCAATTTCGTGTTACTTTTATAAGTGCCGAACGCCTAAGAGCTAGCTTATAGATGTTTTACCATTATCATCCTTTTGATCCCTACTTCCCATTAGGTGCGACAAAGGTTATTGTAGGCACTCTCCCTCCACCAAGATTTACTGCGGGCGATTTAAAACCAGACGACGTTAACTTTTGCTATGGTAGCCGTGATGGGCAATTGTGGCCTATTTTGGATACGATATTTGGGCTAAATTTGGTTTACAAAAACGATGCTCACGCGATTGATCAGCGAAAGTCGTTTCTCGAAAAAAGGGGGATAGCAATTTGCGATATCGTGCATGCTGCCAAACGAGAAAAAATAGATGCTTCTGATTTGGGAATGCAAGACATAGAACTTCGAAACGTGCTTAGTTATCTATCAAAATATCCTAAAATAGATACTTTGTTGTTTACTGGTGGAAACAGTAAAAATGGCCCCGAATACTTTTTTAGAAAGCACTTAGCTGCGAATAATCTTAAACTTGAAGTGGTTAACTCGGTTGTGCCAAGAATTCATAGATTTATATTTCAAGACCGCACTTATAGAACAGTCTCGCTTACGGCGCCATCTGGCGCAGCAAATCGCGCTGTTGGCAGCCTAGAAACTTATAAAAAGTTAAAGGCTAAAGATCCAAAATTTAATACAATCGATTTTAGAGTTTTGCAGTATACTCCATTTTTTTAGCTTATTCTTCAGCCTTCTCTTCAGCCTTCTCTTCAGCCTTCTCTTCTACTTTTTCTTCGGCTTTCACTTCAGCTTTCTTTGTGGCTTTCTTTTCGACCTTCTTTTCGGCCTTTACTTCTACTTCTTCTTCGGCAACCTCTTTGGCTTTGGGTTTTGCCTTCGCTTTGGGTTTTGCTTTAGCTTTAGGTTTTGCAGTAGTCTTGGCCACAACTAGCTTATTTTTATTTCTAGGACGAAGTTTACCATATGTTCCTCTTGAAATTTTTCCTCGTCTTGTTTTTTTATCTCCTTTTCCCATTAATGGACTGATTTTTGGTTAAATATCGTTAAATATAGCTAAAAAAATACGCTTTGCGTTAAAGCATAAGAACTAAGAAATATTATTAGGCAAACTAAGAGTTAACAACAGACTTATAAAGTGCATTACTAGTATAAAAACTAACGAATATTACTTACAAAATCCTCGATTTTATCGATACCATTTTCTTTCAGGTTTTTGATAAATGCAGACCCTATTATAGCACCTTTTGAAAAGGCAGTAGCTTGTTTAAAAGTATTCGAGTCACTAATCCCAAAGCCAACAACTTGTGGGTTGTTAAGCGACATTTTTGAGATGCGCTTAAAATAACTTTCGGCATGGTCGAGGCCAGTTTTTGCTCCTGTAGTACTTGCGCTACTCACCATATAGATAAAACCATTTGAAGCATTATCGATTGCCTTGATTCGATCTTCTGAGGTTTGGGGAGTAATTAAAAAGATATGATGCACCCCATATTTTTCGAATGTAGGCTTATAATGTAATTCGTACTCTTTTAAAGGTAAATCAGGAATAATTAGACCATCTATCCCAACGGCTTTACATTGTTCGCAAAATTTTTGTACCCCATATTGAAGTATGGGATTAAAATACCCCATTATTAACACTGGGATTTTAACCGTCTTGCGAATATCTATTAATTGTTCAAATAACAAAGCGGTGGTCATTCCATTTTTAAGCGCTTGAGTAGAACTTGCCTGAATGGTTGGGCCATCGGCCAAAGGATCGCTAAACGGCAGTCCAATTTCTATCATATCTACGCCAGCATCTTCTAACTTTTGAATAATCACTCCGGTATCATTTAGCTCCGGAAACCCTGCTGTAAAATAAATAGACAAGAGTTTTTTGTCTTCCAATAATTTTTGATCGATTCTATTCATAATTAGAGACTAAAATGTTCGATATAAGTGTTGAGGTCTTTGTCGCCACGTCCCGAAAGATTAACAACTATTATATCTTCTGGATTAAAAGATTTTTGCTCAAATATTGCAAAAGCATGAGCCGTTTCTATGGCTGGGATTATACCTTCTAGCCTGCTTACTTCTAGACCAGCTTGCATAGCCTCTTTGTCTGTAATAGAAATAAATTGAGCTCGCCCGCTTTCGTAAAGATGAGCGTGCATCGGGCCAATTCCGGGGTAATCTAGCCCTGCAGAAATCGAATATGGCTCCGTAATTTGCCCGTCTGTGGTTTGCATCAATAAGGTCTTACTACCATGTATAATCCCGATTTGGCCCAGCTGAGA
>QIIH01000369.1 GCA_003229235.1 Flavobacteriales bacterium
ATACCTACTCCATATCTTACGCTCGAAATTTTCATAACCCATTGATTTAGTCATCTTAAGATACGAAAAAACACTACAAAATGTACAAAATTAGTTACGCCCAAAGATTTTCGGAATCCCTTTTGAATTTGCCAGCCACACTCCACAAAGTATCAGCAAAGCTGCCAGCCCCTCTTGCCAACCAAAACTTTCGCCATCCATAACTCCCCAGAAAACTGCTACCAACGGCATTAAATACGTAACAGAAGTAGCAAATACTGGCGTTGAAATTTGCACAAGTTTGTTAAAAATAACTTTGGCCATAGCGGTTCCAAATATAGAGAGTAAAACTATATATCCCATTGCAGACGGAAACTCGGGAGAAGTGAGTACAGCTTCGTTAAAAAAGTCACTTAGCGCTAACACTATAATAGCTGGAACGATAATCGCGGCGAAATTCCCGCAGGCAATTGCCATTGGAGACACCTCCTGCAAATACTTCTTAATAATATTTACATTAAGAGCATACATGATTGTGGCAATCACGACAAGAATTGTGTAATAATAATTTTGACCTGGTTTTAGAACTGCGCCATTTAAAATTAGCAATACAGTACCTACAAGGCCTACAAGTATTCCTATCCATTGCTTGTTCGAAGCACCGATCTTAAACAGGGTTACACCCATAATTATAGTGCAAATTGGCACCAAAGAATTTAAAATTGATGCAATAGCACTGTCAATCTCGGTCACAGCATAGGCAAACAAAAAAGCTGGGAAAAATGTACCTAAAAAGCCGGCAATAATCAACCATTTGATGGTATTCTTACTAAGGCCTCTCAAACTTTTAATACCTACCAAAAACAGAAAAATACCAGAAATAATTACTCTTAAGGCGCCTAATTGCATAGGGCTTACTCCAACCAAGGCTTTTTTAATAAGAATAAACGAACTGCCCCAAATTACTGCAAGCACTCCCAGATAAAGCCAACGTATATTGTTTAGTTGCATAGGCCCTACAAAGGTCTTAAAAATAGGGCGATAAGTATGGCTAAAAATTACTTATTTCCAGCGAATGGTTTCCATAATGCGGCGTACATCTTCGCGTAAGTATTCCACAGCTGGATAAAGCGAATCGAAGTTGGGTTTAGAATCAAAATAAACAGATCCTGTTACAAAATGATTTAGGTTATCTGTGGCATAAAATTGTGATTGAGTTGCTGCATTTCCATCAATCATATAAAGCATTCCGTACACATTATTAATAGAGTCTACTCGAGGTTGTTCTAATATTGTATTTGCCTTTACGGTATGATCGTAGGTCAACTTTTGGGCATCATAGAGCAGAGAGTCCAAGTTGTTGTTCACCGGTCTGTATGTCAAAAATATAGTAGCTTTTAACTTGCCATAAGACAAGTTAATCCAACAATCAGAACGCTTACTTAGCTTCGCATCACTATTAATCTGAAACGAATAAGGGCACGCTATCTCCACTTGAGAATAGGTAGGTTTCGGGTAATCTAGTCGCAACTTAGCCGAGGGCTTCACCAAAACGGTATCGTCACAACTTACCATGGCAAGCAAACAAAAAACTAAAAAGTAGCCCGGGTAATTTTTCATGGATTAATACGAAGCTTGATTTGTTTGATACGTTTGTTATCGAAAGCCTCTATAGTAAACGAAAAGTTCTCGAACTTTAGTACTTCGTTCTTTTTAGGAAAGCCACGGGCAACTTCTAATAAGAAGCCTGCTAGGGTCTCCGAATCGCCTTTAGCCTTTTCGAAAGACTCAATATCTTCGAGCTTAATAACCTTATAAAAATCCTTTAGCGGGGTTTTTCCATCAAATATATAGGTAGTTTCATCTAGTTTAGAAAACACGATGTCGTCGTCGTCAAATTCGTCGCTAATTTCGCCAACTATCTCTTCTATGATATCTTCTAAAGAGATAAGACCACTGGTGCCACCGTACTCATCTACTACAATGGCGAGATGCATTTTCATCTCTTTAAACTCATTGAGTAAATCGTCTAATTTTTTGTTCTCTGGCACAAAATAAGGGGCACGCTGCAGCGAAACCCAGTCGAACTTCTTAGCCCCTAAATGCGGCATCAAATCCTTTACGTAAAGAATACCAGTGATTGTATCTATATTATCTGTGAATACCGGAATTCTTGAGAAGCCATTTTCTAAAATCTCCGGAACTATATCTGCAAAACTCGCTTTGCTATTTAGGGCAAATATGTCTATTCGAGGTTTCATAACCTGTTTAGTATCTGTATTGCCAAAGGTTACTATTCCTTGCAAGATTTTTTGCTCCTCTTGTGTTGTGTCTTCTTCTGAAGTAAGCTCTAAGGCCTGCGAAAGATGATCTACACTAAAGTTTGACCCTTTTTTACCAAAACGATTCTCAACATAAACGGTTCCGGCACTCATTGGCCTGCTCAGTGGAGAAAGTAAAACATCGATCACTTTTATAGGGTGAGCCATAAAAGTTGCAAACCGTACTTTGTTTCGGGAGGCATAAATTTTAGGAAGAATTTCACCAAAAAGCAAAATCATAAAAGTAACGACTCCAACCTCTACGATAAAGCGTACAGAAATACCCCAAAAACTAGCCGAAATAGGCTCAAATAAAAAGCCGCTTAAACTATCAAAGAGTAAAATTATCGCAATGTTTATAAAGTTATTTGATATCAAAATTGTAGCCAATAACTTTTTAGGTTTGGTCAATAAATTTTTTACAATCTTAAATTTTTTAGAAGCTTGAGCCTCTTCTGAGTCGAGGTCGGTAGAGGTTAATCCAAAAAATGCCACCTCAGAACCAGAGATAAGCGCCGAGCACAATAAGAGTAGCAAAATAACGGCAATACTTATGCCTTGCGTAGTTGTAAATAAAGAAATAAGTAAACTTGGAGGTTCTAGATCCAAAGGATTTCTGTTAAGTTAAAACGGCAAATCGTCTTTCTCGTCTCCCGCAGCACTTGGGGCTTGAGGTGTCGCTTGCTGTTGTTGCTGGCCGGCATTAGATGCGGCTTGCCCAGGACCTGGTTGTCCTGTTTCGTTCTTAGGAGTTAAAAAAGTAAAGTCTGTACACTGAATTTCTGTCGAATAACGATCGTTGCCAGTATCGTCTTGCCACTTGCGCGTTTTTAGACGCCCTTCGATATAAACTTTATCTCCTTTTTTTAAATACTTTTCGCAAATCTCTGCGGCCTTGTTGCGTACAACAACATTGTGCCATTCGGTATTGCTCACCTTTTCGTTTGTAGTGCGATTGGTGTAGGTTTCGTTGGTAGCCAACGGAAAACGGCCTATAGCGCCACCGCCTTCGAAATAATGCATTTTTACCTCGTCGCCTGTATGGCCTATCAAAATTACTTTGTTAATCGTTCCGCTCATAATATCACACTATTCTTATCAAATATACCTAAAATTATTCGTCTCAAAAACCGAAATCTTCAATAAATCGTTCCAAAAGTACTGGAACAGGAAACTCCTTTATTTGGTGAGCAAAAATACCCTTTTGTCCTAAGTCTTCCACCGTTAAAATCCAAAAACTTGCATGAATGTGTTGATGCGATAATTTATGGACGATTGGAGTCTCATTATAAAGGCTTAATTCCGAAGTAGGCGAATTAGAAATAAGGTCATAAACAGAAGGGTCTTCTTGCAAAACATCTGCCGTAATAAGCCCAGATGCTTCGACCATTGGGAACTCATACAACTGCTGCCAAATTCCTTTCTGGGTACGCTGCTTTAACAATGTCTTAGAACTTGCATCCAAAGGCACTACATAATTAAAGTAGCGATTTTTTATTTTCTGTTTTTTAATCTTTACCGGCAATTCGCCTGTTTTACCTCTTAAAAAAGCCTCGCAGCGATGGGCAAAAATACATCCCTCACATTGTAGATTTTGTGGAGTACAATAGCGAGCACCAAATTCCATAATGGCCTGATTGTAAATTCCAGGCTGCTCGGTATTGAGTAGCGATTGCGCCAAGGCTTTAAACTCTTTAATTCCGCCAGAACTATTTATGGGCGTCGAAATACCAAAAACTCTGGATAACACTCTATAAACGTTTCCATCTACTACAGCCGTAGGAGCATCGTAACAAATAGATGCGATAGCACTCGCTGTATAATCTCCTATTCCTTTTAATGCAAGTAAGCCTTTATAGTTGTCTGGAAAGATTCCCTCTAAATCGTTAGCCACTTTTTTTGCAGTAGCGTGTAAGTTTCGAGCTCTAGAATAATACCCTAATCCCTGCCATAATTTAAGAACCTCTTGTTCGCTGGCACCAGCCAAATCAAAAACAGTAGGATAGGCGTCGACAAATTTTAAGAAATAAGGAAGGCCTTGAGCAACTCTAGTTTGTTGCAGCATGACTTCTGAAAGCCAAATTTTATAAGGGTCTTTGGTGGTACGCCAAGGAAGACTTCGCTTATTGTCCAGATACCACAGTATCAATGGGTTATAAAATTGCTGAACTGTCTCTTTCACAGCCCTAAAAGTAGCCTTTATCTCGTTATTTTTTAAGTGATTAAGTAGGATTAATTGAATTTAAAATCCTTATATTTGCCCTCTTATAAAAATAATCCTACAAACATTAAAAGAATAAATAATGACGAAAGCAGATATCGTAGCTAAAATTTCAGAGAAATTGGGAATCGAAAAAGGTGATGTTCAAGCTACTGTTGAAACCTTCATGACTGAAGTAAAAAATTCATTAGAGAGTGGAGATAATGTATACCTTAGAGGATTTGGTAGCTTTATAATCAAGACACGCGCAGAAAAAACGGGTCGTAACATCTCGAAAAATACTACCATTAAAATACCTGCTCACAATATTCCAGCGTTCAAACCTGCCAAAGTTTTTGTAGAGAGCGTTAAGACTAATGTTGAGGTAAAATAATTAACAATCTTAATAGTAAGAACCTATGCCAAGTGGTAAAAAGAGAAAAAGACATAAGGTAGCGACGCATAAGCGCAAAAAGAGAAGACGCGCTAACCGTCATAAGAAAAAGTAGTTCTTTTAACTACTTTTTTCTTTTACAGCATTTAAAGAATCGTTCTTTGATATCGGAATTGCTTTTGCACCTGCTGAGTGCGAAGAGTTAGTAATTTCTTTGGTTATACAATTAACCTGTAAAAACTATGTTTAATCCATCTGTTTGCCCTATTGGCGAATGGATATAAAATTAATCGAGTGAACTACGAATTATTTATTAGATCCGGTTCCTCTGAAGTTGATTTTGCCCTATTAAAAGATGGAAAACTAATCGAACTAAACAAAGAAGAAGACGGGAATAAGTTTTCGGTAGGCGACGTATTTATCGCCAAAATCCGTAAGACTGTTCCTGGGTTAAACGCCGCATTTGTTAATGTTGGCTACGAGAAAGATGCATTTTTGCACTATCACGACCTAGGCCCGAACATCCCTTCTATGTTACAGTTTGTAAAGCGTGTAAGCACAGGTAAACTTAAAGAGTATACATTAGACAATTTTTCTTTCGACAAAGAAATAGACAAGCATGGCAAAATAAATGATGCCATAAAAAACAATCAGTCTATTTTGGTGCAAGTTGTTAAAGAACCTATCTCGACCAAGGGACCCCGAATTAGTTCGGAACTCTCTATTGCTGGTCGATATATTGTTCTGGTTCCTTTTTCTGACAGAATATCGATCTCTCAAAAGATTGACTCTAAAGAAGAAAAGGACCGTTTAAAACGACTCGTAACGAGTATCCGTCCCAAAGGATTTGGGATTATTGTTCGTACCGTTGCAGAAGGAAAAAAAGTAGCCGAACTGGACAAAGATTTGCAGAATCTGGTTGATCGCTGGACTGCAATTTGCAAGAAGCTACAAGGGGCACACCTCCCTTCGAAGGTGCTTAGTGAGGTAAGCAGAGGCACATCGATGATACGTGATATAATGACCGACGATTTTTCGGCCATTCACATTGATGATGAGCAACTGTTTTTTCAGATTAAAGATTATGTGCAAGAGATTGCACCAAAAAAGGAGTCTATAGTAAAGTATTATGATTCTAAAGTGCCAATTTTTGAAAAATTTGGTATTGAACGTCAAATCAAGACTGCCTTTGGACGAACGGTATCTGGAAGCAAAGGAGCCTACTTGGTAATTGAACATACCGAGGCCCTTCACGTAATTGACGTGAACTCCGGAAACCGATCTAACAAAGCAAAATCGCAAGAAGAAACTGCCTTAGAGGTAAATTTAATTGCCGCTACAGAGGTAGCACGTCAACTGCGATTGCGTGATATGGGAGGAATTATTGTCGTCGATTTTATCGATATGGCAAAAGCCCCACACCGTAAAGAGTTGTTTAATCACTTACGAACAGAAATGAGTGATGACAGAGCAAAACATAAAATTTTGCCCCCGAGTAAATTTGGTTTAATCCAGATTACTAGACAACGTGTTAGACCGGAAATGAATATTAAAACAAGAGAAGTAGACCCTGATGCGGTAGACGACGGAGGCGAAATAGAAGCGCCTATTGTTTTGGTAGACAAGATTACCGATCACTTAAAACAATTAGCAAAAAAAGACTATAAAAAGTTAACGTTAAATACGCATCCTTTTATAGCGGCCTTCTTAACAAAAGGCTTTCCATCTGTGCGAACCAAATGGTTCATGGAGCACAAAAAATGGGTAAAAATCCAACCAAGAGATGCTTACACGTATCTGGAATACCACTTTATAGATAAAGATGGTAAGACGGTATAATAACCCTTAAAAACCCCCTTCAGTTTTCTGTTGGGGGTTTTTTGTTTTACCCTCCGTAGCTTTGATTTCTTCTATTTGGGCGTTCCAGAGAAGTAGCCCAGAAGTAGAGCAAAGCTCACTACAGGGCTCTTCACCGTCGGGCTCTTCGCGCTACACGGTAGCTTGCTGCGACCCCTAACGCGAATCTTTGTTTTGCCTGCGCGGCAATCTGGCTCGTTCGCTAAAAACATCCACTGGATGTTTTTTATACGCTCCGTCCCTATCGCTAGCGCAAGGTTTAATTTACAACCAATATCCATTTTTATCTCCCCTACTTTTTTCCACTGCGCCTTCGCGTAGCCGCTTCGGCAGAGCGAGGTTGCTGAAAAAAGGGCAGAGCGAGGTTGCTGAAAAAAGTAGGCAAAAAAATCTTAGGTGCAGCGAATCGGTTTTCGCCCTATTCGGGCAAAACCAATCGTCATTCCTGAGTCGCCCGGCTCCTGCTTCGCAGCTTTCGGCGTGCGACATCGAACCTGCGCGACTGTCAAGAAAATGTCTAGTAGACATATTAGTGAAGGGCAAGCGTTGAAGGAGCGGGAAACATGACTCGGTATCGATGGGGTTCAAACGTGTTAATTGTACTCCAGATTGATAAATCCAGCATTAAATTCATATATTTATAGAATATACTTCCCGTTTATTGTTTCATCTCTTTATATTTAAAAAATTCAAAAAAATGAAGAAAATATTCTCATTAATAATCATTTTTTGTTCATTTTATGCTAGTACTGCACAAGTTAATATTGGAAAAAGTAGGACTCCTACAAATTTATATGTGGTAGAACATAACGATAAAAAATTTAACTTTTTTGAAAGCACAAATACCGTTTTTATAGTGCCTGACGTGCTGGACCTTACTATTTTAGAAACGCACATTAAGTCAATTTGGACATATAACGAGATTGTATTTATTAACCAAGAAGAATACGACACCAACAAGGCTAATTACTTTAAGGATAACTTAATGTTAATCTTTATGGAAAATGTGAGTTATCAAAAAGTAGAAGTCGGGACTGCGAAAACTGGAGCAACATTTATGAATGCCACCATGTATGTTCATGCCTATACAGACATCGAAAAAAACAAAAAAGGGAAGTATAAATACGATTCAGAAAATGTTGCCGAATTAGTTTTTACCTTAAGTAACTCGGCCAAGGCTAGATCTAAATCAGACATAGACGAACCATATGTACTTAACCTATACGAAGGATTTGTTAAGAATTTCATGCAAATTTTAAACGATAAACTCAAAGCTAGAGAGAGTCTCTCCGTTAGAGATGATTTTGTAAGTTCGAAAATTATCCAATTGCGAAAACAAAAATTATATGTTTCTGATTGGATATTGAGAAAATGGAATCCTTTTACCTTTTCTGTAGGTAAGGAACGTAGCGCAGAAGAAATATTTGAAGATTATCAATACGAGTATGAGCTTGTCGATGCTCAAACCTTGAGTGATATGATTCTTGAGGGACAAGATTTCTTGTATTTAATGCACACCCAATCTAATAGCGAAAAGATACTTTCTATAATTAACGCACAAACCGGAAACATTGTCTATAATGCACATACCAACAATAGTTTTAACGTAAAAAGCAACGATATAAAAGCCTTGAATAAGGCTATAAAAAAAGGAAAGTAAAGGGCATCTATACTTCAAATACTATACAATTTAATTGTTGATTGTGGGCATTCTTGACACACTTACACTGAGGCTTGCTCCTCCGCTAATGCTTCGGCGGCACGCAGACGAAGTGTACAAAACTGCGCTTGAATGATGTCGTTACAATCGCTAGCGCGAGGTTTGATTTACAACCAATATCCATTTTTATCTCCCCTACTTTTTTCCACTGCGCCTTCGCGTAGCCGCTTCGGCAGAGCGAGGTTGCTGAAAAAAG
>QIIH01000087.1 GCA_003229235.1 Flavobacteriales bacterium
ATGCGCAGCTTAAAATATTTATGGACGCAGATGCCAACATTCGTGCCAAGCGCCGTTACGACGAGCTTATTGAGCGTGGCGATACGATTAGTTACGATGAGGTATTAAAAAATATTATAGAAAGAGATCATATCGATACCACACGAAAAGATTCTCCATTGATTAAGGCAGATGATGCCATTGTAATTGACAATACAGAAACCAACCTCGAAGATCAGTTTAATATTATCTTACAATTAGCAAAGGATCGGATTGCTGGGCGGATCTAGCTTTGTTATTAATATTTTTTTTATAGCAATTGTTGTTATTCTTTGTCAATTGGTGGTGGGCCATCTGGGATGATAGCTTTGTAAACATAATCTCCTTTGCGTTCTACAAATTCGGCCTTAATTTCTTTTACAACGTCTGGATTGTCAAAAAGATCTACCATGGTCATCGCCATGGCTTTGGTGGCAAAGATCATTCCTTTATGACCAATACTCATTCCGCCACAGGCTACAACCGCCCAAGAGTGCCAAGGTGTACCTTTAGGAGCCACTGTGGCTGATAAATTGATATTGGCAACATTCCAACTTACGTCACCCACATCGGTAGATCCTCCACCTGGGTTTTCTCTGGTCTCTTCTAAGGGCATTATTTTAGTATCCATGCCAACCTGATCCTTGCCAGTCATCTCTTGAATTTTTTTACCATAAGCAATCTCTGCTGGAGTGTATTTAATTTCGCCCAAAAGCTCTAGATTCTTTTGCATCACTTCGCCACCTCTTCTGTTTACCAATACTTCGTGTATACCAGAAATAAGTGAGACCTTGTAGTCTACATTGGCCATGATAGCAGCTCCTTCGGCCATTTTCATTACCTGTTCGTAAACGGGCATCATTCCTGCTCTGTCTGAGTTTCTCACGCGTACCCAAAGCCTACTGTAATCTGGCACTATGTTTACTACTTGCCCACCATCCTGAATGTGATAATGCATTCTTACAGTTGGTGGTACATGCTCTCTATAATAATTGATTCCAGTGGTATACAATTCTAATGCATCAGATGCCGAACGCCCGTTCCATGGGTCGGCAGCAGCGTGAGCAGCCTGCCCTTCGAACTCTACCATAAAATCTACTAAAGCCAAAGAACTTTGTACGTCTGCTTTTGTACTAGCACTTGGATGCCAGCTTACGTTTACATCTACATCGTCCCAAGCTCCCGCTTGAATCATCCATAGCTTACCAAAGAACTTTTCTTCGGCTGGAGTACCCATAAACTTAATTGTACCCGATATTTTTCCTTGTTCTATCAATTCTTTGATAGCAATTGCAGCGCCTAAACTTGCCGTACCAAACATATTATGACCACAACCGTGCCCTCCAGCTCCTTCTTTTAAAGGATCTTTGGTAGGTTTGGCTTTTTGAGATAAGCCAGGTAAGGCATCAAATTCGCCCAGAATACTAATAACTGGAGCGCCGCTACCGTAAGTAGCAACAAAGGCTGTTGGCATTCCGCCGATATTTTTTTCTACAGTAAAACCGTTAGCCGTGGCATAATCTGCTAAAAGTTTTGAAGACTTTTCTTCTTGAAAAGCAAGTTCGGCATTAGCCCAGATTGTATCGCTAATTTCGATCAGTTTTGTTTGATGTTTTTCAATAGATATTAAAAGTTCTTTTTTATGGTCATTCATGCCATTTTGGCCTACAACAGCCAAGCTCAGAAGAAGCAAGAGGAAAGAGAGGTAATTTTTCATTGTTGGTTGATTTTTAGTATTTAAAAGTACGTATTCCAATTGGAATAAAAAACGGGTTGATTAATCAAGGTTATGACTACACTAATGATGGTCTTTATAATAAAACATGTTTCCAGTTAAACCTTTGGTTTTCAAAAGAAAAATAGTACTTTTGCCATCCTTTTGGCAGCGAATTAATACCAAAGGGAACTAGTTAAAACGAGACAAACACTTCTAAACAAAGAGCCGCATAGTATTATAGATTTGGTTAGAATACAAAAACCATATTTTTTGAAGCCCAATAGGGACAAAAAATATCTTTCAATATGGCTAAAAAAGCTAAAGAAGAGGTTCAAGTAGAAGATACTGCAGTCGTAGAACAAGCGGCACCTCAGGTTTCTGAAAAAGAAGCCAATCCCGAAAAATTCCTTAACGATTTTGACTGGCATAACTACGAAGAGGGTATCGACCCTGTAGACGATGGTAAGCTAGAAGAATTTGAAAAGCTAGTTGCAGCAAACTTTGTAGATACATTAGACGACGAGGTTGTAGAGGGTAAAGTAATTTACCTAACAGATCGCGATGTGATTATCGACATCAATGCAAAAAGTGAAGGAGTTATTTCTTTAAACGAATTTAGATACAATCCTGACCTTAAGGTTGGTGATAAAGTAGAAGTTCTTATCGACGTACGCGAAGACAGCACAGGGCAGCTTGTATTGTCTCACCGTAAAGCTCGCACCATTAAAGCATGGGAGCGTGTTAACGCTGCACATGACGAAGGTACAATCGTTAATGGTTTTGTAAAATGTCGTACTAAAGGTGGTATGATTGTAGACGTATTCGGAATTGAGGCTTTCTTGCCAGGTTCTCAAATTGACGTTAAGCCAATTCGCGATTACGATATGTATGTTGGGAAAACAATGGAATTTAAAGTGGTTAAAATTAACCATGAGTTTAAAAACGTTGTTGTTTCTCATAAAGCACTTATCGAAGCTGATATCGAAGAGCAGAAAAAAGAGATTATTGGCCAACTAGAAAAAGGACAAGTATTAGAAGGTATTGTTAAAAACATTACTTCTTACGGTGTATTTGTTGATTTAGGTGGTGTTGATGGATTAGTTCATATTACAGATCTTTCTTGGTCTAGAATTAATCATCCAAGCGAAATCGTTGAACTTGATCAAAAGTTGAACGTTGTAATCCTTGACTTTGACGAAAACAAAACAAGAATCCAATTAGGTCTTAAGCAGTTAAACGCTCACCCTTGGGATGCCCTTGGCGAAGAGGTTAAAATTGGTGACAAAGTAAAAGGTAAAGTAGTTGTAATCGCAGATTACGGTGCATTTATCGAAGTTGCCGAAGGAGTAGAAGGACTTATCCACGTTAGTGAGATGTCTTGGTCTACACACCTAAGAAGTGCACAGGACTTTGTAAATGTTGGTGATGTAATAGAAGCTCAAATCTTGACTTTAGATAGAGAAGAGCGTAAAATGAGTTTAGGTATCAAGCAATTGACGCCAGACCCATGGACAGATATTACTACAAAATATCCTGTAGGATCTAAGCATACCGGAATTGTTCGCAACTTCACCAACTTTGGTGTATTTGTAGAGCTAGAAGAAGGTATCGACGGTCTTATTTATATTTCTGATTTATCTTGGACTAAAAAAGTGAAGCATCCTAGTGAGTTCACTAACGTCGGGGATAATTTAGAAGTTGTTGTTCTTGAGTTAGATGTTGAAGGACGTAAGTTAAGCTTAGGTCACAAACAAACTACAGAGAACCCTTGGGATAAATACGAAGCTGAGTTTGGAGTAGGAAGTAAGCACACAATTGCTATCACAGAGATGGTAGATAAGGGAGCTACAATTAATTTTAACGAAGATATCGTAGCATTTGTACCATCAAGACACCTTGAGAAAGAAGACGGCACTAAGCTAGGTAAAGGCGAAGAAGCCGAATTCCAAATCATTGAGTTCAGCAAAGACTTTAAGAGAGTTGTTGCTTCTCACATGGTGATTCATAAGGAAGAAGAAGCTAAAAATGTAAAGGCTGCTGTACGTAAGCAAGCCGATACTGTAGATAAGCCTACATTAGGTGATGCTAACAGCAAGCTTCAAGAGCTTAAAGACAAAATGGACGGGAAGACAAAATAGTCCCTTCACATTTTAAATTATATAAGCCTCCCAATCGGGAGGCTTTTTTTTGCTTTTATTTGTACGCTGTTATTAATTCATATTTTGAAGAGCCCACGATTCATAATAAAATTAAGTAAGTCATAAAGTTTGAAATCCTCCAAAACTATAAACCTAGCTATTTTAGGCCTTGGCAAAATCGCCCATGAATTTGCAAAAGATGTCTCTTTGGTAGAAGGAGTTGCTTTAGTTGCCGTCGCTTCGCGGAATTTAGAAAAAGCCAAACAATTTGCAACAGAGTATGATGTTGCTAATTATTATGATTCTTATAAGGAGTTGGCTACTTCTCCAGAAGTAAATTTGATTTATATAGCCACTCCCAACAATTTTCATTTTGAGCATGCAACTTTGTGTATAGAATCTGGGAAAGCTGTTATTTGCGAGAAACCATTTGCGTTAAACTCTACCCAAGTATTTAAAATGATTGCAAAAGCAAAAGAGCGACAGGTATTTTTAATGGAAGCTATGTGGACGCGTTTTATTCCTGCTACACAAAGAGTAATAGATATAATTGCCGATGGCACCATTGGCCAAATCACTGGCATCAATGCCGACTTTGGCTTTGCTGCGGCTACAGATTTAAATTCGAGACTTTACAATAAGGAGCTTGGAGGAGGTTCGTTGCTCGATATAGGGATTTACCCAATTTATTTAAGTTATTTGCTGCTCGGAATGCCTAATCACATTAATGCAACTGCAACTTTGAGCTCAACGGGTGTAGATTCTAATTGTGAGGTTCTTTTTAAATACGCTAATGCCGAATGTAAGCTAGAAGCTCTTTTACTAAAACAACACCAACAGAAGCCTTTATTGTAGGAACCAAAGGAATTATAAGAATGCATTCACGTTTTCATCATTGTAAAGAACTATCTGTGATTACAGAAAACAAAGATCCTATTATTATTTCTGTTGATTATCAAGGTAATGGCTATGGTTACAAATTGGCTCACGTTAGGGATTGCATAAGAGAAGGAAAGGCAGAAAGCCCACTGGTATCTCATACCGATAGTCTTAATTTAATAGGCCTTCTAGACAAAGTTAGGGCACTCATTGGAGTTAAATTTAAGCAAGACGCTGTTTAAATTGCAAAATCTCTTTAATTGGGCTACTTTTGTAGGCAGTTTTACAGCGCAAGAATGAGCCAAAAAGTATTACTTAACAGTACAGAAGTAAACATTACACTACATCGTTTGGCTTGTCAGTTGTTAGAAAATCACACAAGTTTTCACAATACTGTCTTAATTGGAATGCAACCACGAGGAATATTTCTCGCTAGAAGGTTGGCAACAATGCTTGAGGATGTGTATAAGGTGAACAATTTACATCTAGGACATTTAGACATTACCTTTTATAGAGACGATTTTAGACGTAGTGACAAACCTTTGGCTGCTAATCAGACAGAAATCAATTTTATTGTAGAAGATAAAAGGGTTGTATTAATAGACGATGTTCTTTTCACAGGACGCAGCATTCGTGCTGCATTAACAGCCTTACAATCGTATGGACGCCCAGAAAGTGTAGAGCTGCTAACGCTTATCGACAGGCGCTTTAGTAGGCACTTGCCCATTCAACCAGATTATAGAGGCAGACAGGTAGATGCTATTAATAACGAAAAAGTAAAAGTGTGTTGGCTTGAGAACGACGGAGAAGATGCCGTTTATCTAATTAATAATTGATATGAGCGAATTAAGTGTAAATCACTTATTAGGAATCAAATACATCACTAAAGAAGATATTGAGCTCATCTTCGAGACTGCCGATCAATTTAAAGAAGTGATTAACAGGCCTATCAAAAAGGTTCCGTCCTTACGAGATATTACCATTGCCAATCTGTTTTTTGAGAACTCTACTCGAACACGCCTTTCCTTCGAATTGGCAGAAAAACGACTATCGGCAGATGTGATTAATTTTTCGGCCTCATCTAGTTCGGTTAAAAAAGGAGAGACGCTAGTAGATACAGTAAACAATATTTTATCAATGAAGGTTGATATAGTTGTTATGCGACATCCAAACCCAGGTGCGGGTATCTTTTTGTCTAAGCATGTAGATGCCAGCATAGTGAATGCTGGAGATGGAGCTCATGAACACCCAACACAGGCTTTGTTAGATTGTTATTCGATTAGAGAACGTTTAGGTTCTGTGGCTGGTAAAAACGTAATTATCGTTGGTGATATTCTACATTCGAGGGTGGCTTTGTCTAATATTTATGCCTTGCAAACTCTTGGAGCAAATGTTAAAGTATGTGGTCCTAAGTCTTTAATTCCTAAATACATACATAAATTAGGAGTAGGCGTGGAGACCAACTTACGCGCTGCGTTACAATGGTGTGATGTTGCCAATATGCTTCGAGTGCAAAATGAGCGAATGGATATTAGCTATTTCCCTAGCACCCGCGAATATACCCAGCAATATGGTGTGACAAAATCGTTGCTTGATAGCTTAGATAAGGAGGTAATAATTATGCACCCTGGCCCTATAAATAGAGGAGTCGAAATTACCAGTGATGTGGCCGATTCTAAACAAGCGATAATTTTGAATCAAGTAGAAAACGGGGTGGCTATCAGAATGGCAGTAATTTATTTACTGGCCTCAAAAATAAAACGAGATGATAGCAACTAAACACGAAACATTTTATCTGTTAACAGACGATAATAAAGACACCAAGTCTTTTGGTGCGTATTTAATGCGCATTGTACCAGAACATTATGCAGACGATGAAATCGTAGTTGACCTCACAGTTTATTCACAAATTACCTTGGGCCATTTGCTTCATTTTTTAGAAGTCTCTAACTTACATCGGGGTAATAAACACTCTTTTGTGTTTGTTTGCGATGCTATAGACATAGACGATATTCCGCTAGAAATGGTCGTCGTGCCAACATTAGGTGAGGCTGAAGATATCATTGAGATGGAAAACATCGAACGCGACTTAGGCTTTTAATCGTGAAACTCACAATATTAGGCTGTTATTCGGCTACGCCCAGAACCCATACCAATGCTACGGCTCAGGTTTTAGAAATTCGTAATGAGACAATTTTAATTGATTGTAGCGAAGGAACGCAAGTACAATTGCGCAAGGCAAAAGTTAAGTTCTCTCGAATCAAGCATATTTTTATTTCTCATCTTCATGGGGATCATTACTTTGGTCTTATAGGGTTGCTATCGACATTTCAATTACTA
>QIIH01000457.1 GCA_003229235.1 Flavobacteriales bacterium
TGGCATTAAGGTAACATCTCTTTCAACATTTTCTGCGTTTTCTGGCACTGTAACTTCAAACTCGGAAGTCTTTAGACCTAAATAACTAGCTTTGAGAACATAGGTATTGTTCTCCGGTAGATCTATTTGATATCGACCTTCTGAATTTGTGATAGCATAAGATTCGATCTCACCTGTCGCTTTTATCGTGGCAATAACATTGGCCAATTCGAGCGGAGCGCCTACGCTATCCTTGATAAATCCTCTCAATTTAATAGATTGTCCAACTGCACTATAGCCAAGTAAAGACACTAGAATAGTGATAAAGAATTGTTTCTTCATAATATAATTGTTACTATGTTTTTGTTTGATTTAACCTCTGAAATCTCCGCCATCTCGACGTCCGCTACCACGACTACGAAACATTTCTCGCATTTCGTCCATTTTTTCTTTTACAATGGCATTGTACTCTTCACGCGTCACTTCTTTTCCTTTGGTCGGTGCTTTTATTTTTTCGGACTCTGTCGGATTCATTACAATTTTAGAACACAATAAAGTGGTACGATACACACTTAATTCTAAAATTAATCCAGGTAAACCTGAATATTCCCCAGGTCCATGCCCAACCGGAATCATTGGAGTATACCAAGCTGTTACGATAACTTGTTTAGGCACTTCTATTTCGTCAAAAGGGTCTCCACTTTCTTTTGTTTCTGTCGAATCCTTTGCTTGTTCTCCTTCTTTTTTCTCATCGTCGCGATCACCTCCACGTCTTGGTCGCGCCATACTAAAATCGTTTGGATCTATCTGTTTAGTCGCGGTTGCCTTAAAAACTACATACTGTCCAATCTGTTTAGATTCTTTGGTCATCTCCCATTCTAAGGGAACCATTTCTTCTTTAATTAAAAACTGCTTTCCATAAAATTCGCGTTCTTCTACAAGTTGATTGGCCTCAATGTTTTTGTATTGATCTCCAGCAGAAAAACTCCCCATCATCATCCCCATCATTCTTCCACCACCGTTAGCATTGGTCTCAAGTACTGCTTCTTCTTTATACAATGATTCCGATTTATTAAATGTTAGGATGTACGTTTTTTCGAGGTATTTGCGCATGCGCTCTGCAATATTCTTCTTCATATCCTCGCTCATCTCGCGACCTCCAAAATCCATATCCATTGTGGTTTTAGACTCGTAAAATGCTTGCCCGTCGAAGTTTTGTGCGTTGACAAAAAACGTAGTTAACAACAGGGCCAAAGTGGTAATTAGCTTCATGGTATCGTAGTTTTATACAGTGTTTAATTTACAAAATTAAACTTTAGACTAAAGCTACGCCATTTGGTTTGTTAGAGAAATGTTAAAATTTAACCCCCAATTCTGATTTCCATACTGTGACCCCCACCTCGTCTGTCGTTAGTTTGGTATCTGTCCTGCATCTCTTTTATCTTGTCCTGCATAATTTCTCTGTATTCTTCAGAAGTAACTTCTTTCCCTTTAGTAGGCTCATTAATTGAAACTCCGTTCTTTGGATTCAAAACTATTCTACTACAAAGTATCGTTTCGCTACCATCACTAACTTCTAGTATCAAGCCAGGCAAACCGTGATAATTACCCGGGCCGTTTTGTACAGGAATCATAGGAGTATACCAAGCTGTTATTGTCTGCTCTTGCTCTTCGGTACTTTCAGATTCTGTATCGTCTTCTGTTCCATCAGAATTAAAAGATACCAATGTCGTAATTGTACGCTTCATGGTCGCCTTAAAACAGGTATACTCTCCAATATTTTTGGTCTCTTTTTCTAAGACCCACTCAGAATCTCTAAGCGTATCTTTTACTAAAAAAGCTTTGCCAAAAACTTCTGTCTTATTTGCAAAGCGATCTTCGCCTAAGTTTTTATAGAGTAAATCGTCTCCACCAAAACCCACAATTGCAATTTCCATTCCACCGCCCATCGGGGAAGGATTTCCAAGCGTTTGAACCACCTTATATACAGATTCATCATTGGTAAAGTCTAAAGTGTATTCTTTTTCGAATTGCTTTTTCATCATGGCCATGACCTGCTTTTGCATTTCGTCGTTCATCTGGGTACTGTCCATTTTAAAGTCTACTTTACGTTGCGATTTATAAGTAGCCACCCCAGCAATATCTTGCCCGTGAACTGCCGCGGTTAAAAACAACGTAATAATTAATGTAAGTTGTACTAGCGATTTCATGTGAATAGATTTTAATTTTTACACTACAAAGATGCATAACTCAAATCAAAAGGCACGTTAAGCAGTGTTAACAAGTGTTAAGCGATTTGGTTAACAAGTACTTAGCGTCGTACTTTTGGAGTATGAAGGATCAAAAATATCATAGAATTCTATACTTTATTAGTTTTGTAATCTTACTCACTTTGGGCGTACAGGGCTATTGGGCGTATAAAACCTACAATGCCGAAAAGCAAGATTTAATAGCCGATGTTCAATCGAGCTTAGACGTTGCTGTAGATACCTATTATACGCAACTCGCACAAAAAAGTACTTTCCGTTTTTTAGAAACGGATTCAATTTTTATTGGCACGCAATCCGGTGTACCTGGAGTAAAACATCTGTTTAATCAAATAGATTCATTAACGATTCCACAGATTAAGGGATTATTAAATTTAGATAGCATACAAAATCGTCGAATCAATTTACGTGGCGACATCAAAACAGATTCGACTAAATGGCGATATGCATTAGGAGATAGTATTTCTGTGCAAATAGTAGACAATACTCCCTTTGAGATGCTTACCTCTAAAATTGTAATCTCGATAAGTGAGGACGAGTTTTCGTTGTTGAAACTTGATAGTATTTTCTACGAGCAATTAGACCGTAAACAATTATGGATTATTTATGGACTAGAATTTGTGAGTCTGCACAAAGATACCTCAACATATGGCGATGTATCTAAAGATATGGGCGCTTTTTCGGCTACTGCCGCATCTTCCTTCTTAATGCCTCAAAGCAAGCTAACGGTTTATTTTAATAACACAACCCCGCTTATTTTACATCGCAACGCTGTGAGTTTGATTCTCACTTTTATTTTGATTGCGAGTATTATCGGTATTTTATTATATCTCCTTAAAATTATTAAAGATCAAAAGCAGCTCGCCGAGATTAAAAACGACCTGATTAGCAATATAACCCATGAGTTTAAAACCCCCTTGGCCACTATTTCTGTTGCTTTAGAGGGAATTGAGCAATTTAATCAGGCAAACGATCGGGATAAAACACGAAAATATATTGCCATGTCTGGGGAGCAAGTAAAAAAATTAACTCATATGGTCGATAAGCTTTTAGAGACGGCTTCATTGGATAGTCAGAACTTAGCCCTCAACAAAAAGTCTGTCGATTTAGTTTCAATTTTAACCAAATCGGCCATTGTTCCGGAGGCGTTTATTCATACTCAAAAGCAAATCTCATTTAAGAGTCAGCTTGAGACTTGTATAATACAAGCAGACCAATTTCATTTAGAAAATGTGATTCACACATTAATTGACAATGCTTTTAAGTACGGTGGGAGTCAAATTTATATTACATTAGATAAAGATCAAAACAATACTTTTATTAAAATTAACGATACGGGCATGAATCTTACCAAGTTTCATGCAACTCGTATTTTTGATAAATTTTATAGAGTCCCTACAGGGAATCATCACGATACCAAAGGCTTCGGAATTGGTTTATATTACGCCAAAAATATAGTCGAAAAACACGATGGCGAATTAACAGTTTCGCTTTCTGAAGGGACTACCTTTACTATTAATTTACCCAATGAGTAAAAAGATACGCGTTTTATTAGCAGAAGACGAACCAGCTTTAGCACAAATTGTTAAGGAGAGTTTAGAAACGCGCGATTTTGAAGTGATTCTGTGCCATGATGGAGTACAAGCCAAAGAGGCTCTTGAGAAAAACGACCTAGAAATCTTGGTGTTAGACGTTATGATGCCCAAAAAAGATGGGTTTACACTGGCCAAAGAGATTAGAAAGGAAAACAATAACATTCCTATTATTTTTTTAACCGCCAAATCACAAACCAAAGATGTAGTCGAAGGATTTGCCCTAGGCGGAAATGATTACTTAAAAAAACCCTTTAGCGTTGAAGAGCTAATAGTGCGCATTAAAAACCTTTTAGGGCGCACCAAGCCTAGTAATTCCTCTAAAGAATTTAAAATTGGTGAATATCACTTTAGCGCAGCCAAACAAGAGCTTCAGCACAAATCGGGAACGGCTTTAGGATTAACACACCGAGAGAGCGAACTTTTGTATAATCTTTGTTTAAATAAAAATCAGCTCTTAGACCGCAACGAGATTTTACAAAAACTTTGGGGACAAGACGACTTTTTTTCTGCCCGAAGCATGGATGTGTTTATCAGCAAACTACGAAAAAAGCTTAAAAACGATAGCTCGGTTCAAATCGTAAACGTCCGAGGATATGGATATAAACTAATTTGTTAGTCCAAACCAATAGCTACCAAAACGGGGTGGTTGTTTTCTGAAAAATGGATATTTCGTTTCGTTTTTTAGAAAACTTTGCGCTTAAACTCCACTGTTTCAATGCCCGGAGTATGGATGTATTTATCTCGAAGTTGCGTAAAAAATTACAGCGAGATACCACCGTACAGATTGTAAATGTAAGAGGCTATGGTTACAAACTAATTTGCGATTAGTTTTCGTAACTTTAACCAATGATTCGCTTTTGCTTTTTTTTATTATTTTGCATTCCCTTACAAGCCCAACAGTTGGTTTTACAAGATTCTGTTGCCTTAAAGGCAGATCTTTTTGTGGGCTATGACAACTACAACAGCCTATATTTTGTAAAAAACAACACCCTTAACAAACGCAGCAAAGAGCAGACTATCTCCTATGCAGATATGAGTTTAGGCACCATCGAGAGTGTAGACATTATCAACCCCTTAAAGGTGTTAGTGTATTATGCTAATTTTAATACAGTGGTACTTTTAGACAATACCCTAAATGAGATCGAGCGCATTAACTTTAACGAAGTAGATGGTTTCGCCAATATAGAATCTGTTAGTATGGCTATTAGTAATAGCCTTTGGGTTTTCAACAAAGACAATCAGCAGTTAGAATTGTTCAATTATAGATCTGGTCAACGGATACTTATTTCACAACCTATTTCGGGCAATATAATTAGTCAAGATAGCAGCTTTAACTTTTACTTTTTACTCACAAAAGACCAATTGGTTTCATTTAATGTATACGGTAGTATTCTCGAACAAACTAATAATCCTGGCTTCACTGCAATTTGGGAGTATAAAAATTCGCTCATCGGATTGGGTGCCGATGGCAAATTTTATTCAGGTTCTGCTGGCACTAAGCAATTTGAACTTCCCGAACACTTTGCTAAAAATACCCAAAAACAATTGCAAATAAATGGGGATTTGCTGTATATTTACGATGGTGATTTTGTTTTCACCTTCAAGCTAACCTAACTCTTTTACAAGTAGATTTATGCACGTCGCAATTGCTGGAAATATAGGCTCTGGAAAAACCACGCTTACAAAATTACTCGCCAAGCATTACAAATGGCAACCGCACTTCGAAGATGTTGAAGACAACCCCTATTTAGACGATTTTTACAATCAGATGGAGCGTTGGTCTTTTAATCTGCAAGTTTACTTTTTAAACAGTCGTTTTAGACAAATAGTAGACATTCGCGAAAGCGGAAAGGACATTATTCAAGATAGGACTATCTACGAAGACGCCTACATTTTTGCTCCCAACTTACATGCTATGGGGCTAATGACAAATCGAGATTATGAAAACTATCGTTCACTTTTTGATTTGATGGAGTCTGTCACAGAAGGACCAGACTTACTTATCTACCTGCGAAGCTCAATTCCTAATTTGGTAAACCAAATTCACAAACGAGGCCGTGAATATGAGAACAGCATCTCTATAGATTACTTAAGCCGTTTAAACGAGCGTTACGAAGCATGGATTCACGATTACGACAAAAGCAACCTCTTGATTTTTGATGTCGACAACCTCGATTTTGTGAGCAATCCAGAAGATTTAGGCGATGTTATTAATCGCATCGATGCCGAATTACACGGTTTGTTTTAATCTTTCAGATTTTTGTACTTTAACCCTTAGTCAAAAATCAATTTATGAAGCACAATCAGTATAGATTTATTTTTTGCTGTTTTATCCTTTTGCTTACTTGCAATTTGGCCATTGCACAATCCCAGAAAGACTCCATAGTAGACCCTCGCGAACAAACCACATGGGAAATGCTCAAATACGATGCTAAAAGCATCTTTGGTGGTGCCAAGTATGCTATTACGGCTCCCGCTAGATGGGATGGCCAAGACTTTGCCACCGCTGGCGGAATCATAAGCGGTGCTGTACTATTGTATACTATCGACTATGACGCTCGAAACTATTTTTTAGATCAAAACGAAGATGCGCCAGAGCTACTTAAAGATGTAGGCTATTATTTTGGGAGCCCTCAAAATTTCTTTCTAATTGCTGGCGGACTTTACGGCGTGGGGTTAATTACCAAAAACGAAAAGGTGCGGAACACTGCTGTACTTATAATTAGTTCTGCTGCAGTATCCGGGCTTTATTCTGCAATTGGGAAATCTGTAATAGGGAGAGCTCGTCCTGGAGATGGTGTGAATAAATTTGAATTCGACCATTTTAGTGATCAAGTCGAATATCACAGCCTTCCATCTGGGCACTCTATTTTGTCGATGAGTATGGCACATTCTATTGCCAAACAGTTTGATAATTGGTGGGTAAAGTTTGGAATTTATGCTGTTGGTGCTATTGTACCAATTTCAAGGCTTTGGGCCGATGCGCATTGGCTCACAGATGTAGCTTTAGGGACTGCTATAAGCATTGTCGTGGTAGATAGTATAGATAATTACCTACACAAAGATAAGCGCTATCCCGATGCCATGCGACCGAACAAAAAAGTGAAGTGGCGCTTGGCTGCTACTCCAAAAACAATAGGCGTTATTGGCACCTTCTAATAAAAAAAGCCCGCTATGATGGCGGGCTTTTTAATTATATGGTAAGAAGTAGACTAGTTCTCTTTTTCGATATTCTTCTCTTCTTTTT
>QIIH01000029.1 GCA_003229235.1 Flavobacteriales bacterium
TAACGCCATCGATAATCTGGACATCGGCATCTGTGAGGGTAAATGCGGCAAAACCATCGTTAGGTAAGGCATCGCAAATAGTAAGTGGGTCTGGTATACCTGGTACTGGTGCTGGGAAAAACTCAATTAAAATTTCGTCTGCAACCGTGCATCCACTAGCAAAAATAACTTCCAGTTGGTAAAGTCCTGGATCGGAAATCATAATTGTAGTAGCCGTTTCGCCCGGAAGTGCATCAAACATCAAAGTAACTTCGTTCCAAATATACCATTGATACGTAGCACCCAGTGCGCCACCACCAGATGTAACTGTAATGGTCTCACCTTCACAAGGTGCAGTACCATCTCCAATTGTAATATCGTCTCCTAAATTTACATCTATGTTAAAACTCCCAGCTTCAATAAATACAGCGGCGTCAAAAAGTGTATCTCCGTCGTCTGCAATAACAAGTTTAATGTCGTAAGGCTCGCCAGGCGAAACCGTTCCCACAGCTGTTAGAACTGTAGTCTGACCATTAAAATCGGTGGGAGACATGTCCTCATCATTAAACGGTAAAAAATTATATTGACCAAAGTAAATTTCGTTAATTGCAGGGCAACTTCCAGGCACTTCTGGATGAATATTAGTAACCTCGATAGGAATTGTAGTTCCTGGCAACACTGCCAAATTAGTAACTACTCCAGTGAGTTGATTAGTTAGTATAAATGCAAATGCATCTGAAAAAGTACACTCAAATCCCTGATTATATTCTTCTGATGCTAAAATAAAATCAAAACTTATATCCGGAATAGAAGGGACAAAATCAAACTTAATAAAAGAGGCATTGTTTAAACCTCCTAAAGGGACTCCTAAAACAGCAGCCAAGTCGGCATCACCTGGCCAGCCACCGCCGCCATCACTATTAATTACATCGTTGGGCCCTTCGGCATTTATGGCTGCTCCAGTGCTTAAAACAACCCCTTCTTCGAATGGAAAACCTGTACCGATGGCATTAAAATAACCAATACCATTAACGCTTCCAAAATCGGTTCCTGTACTTGAAGTATAATTAGAACTATCTGCACAGGGGCTATCAATAAGAATGTCTTCTACTAACTCTTGAATGGTATACGAAATAGTGTCTACTGTAATAAATGGGGACAAGGGAATAGTAGCAGGGTCTAAACAAGTAATCGCAGCCTCCCAACCCGCTCCAACCACAACAAAATTTGATTGGAATTGTACAGTTAAACAGCCTGTTGTCGTACCAGGACTGGTATAAACTGTTCCGGGAGGAAGTGCTCCTGTAAACGAACCTATTAAAGGTGCCGTAGTATCTGGGCCGTCGAATATAGTAAGTATATCAGATCCAGCTTCTAGTGCGAATGTTGTAAAATCTAGTGATACTGCCATTCCGGCAACATCAGGGCAAAAAGTGATGGTAAAATCTTCGTCGTTGGCATAAGCTCCAGCAGCACCTCCTGTATCAAAAAATGTCCCGGTACAGGTGTTAAATGTACCGTCTTGCATAAGGATGGTTTGGCCAAAACTAATATGTACAACGCCTAAGAAGATTAGGAGTAGTATCTTTTTCATTAACAGAGTTTTATTCAAATATATTGAATTACACCTATTCCTTTTGTAATTTTACCAAAAATTCGACATATGGCAACTTATTCGGTCACAATTGAGCCTACCTCACGTGATACCATCATAAAATTTGTAACAAATAGCTTTCTTACTCAAACTCAGAGCTTTGAATTTAATAATATTGACGAAACCGTGGCGAGCCCTTTGGCAAAAGAGCTTTTTTATCTTCCTTTTGTAAAAACTGTATACATCTCACAGAACTTTATTGCTATTGAGCGCTTTAATTTGGTTGCTTGGTCTGATGTACAAAATGAGGTGGCCCAACAAATCGAAAATTACTTAAACGCAGGCAACCCTGTGATTCAAGATCCAGAAACTCCTAAAAATGTTCCGGTTTCTGTGTATGCCGAAGTAACACCTAACCCCTCGGTGATGAAATTTGTCGCAAATAAGGCGTTAGTTAATGATATGTACGAATTTAAACAAGTGGGCGATACCAGATTCGCTCCCTTGGCCCGCGCACTTTTTAAACTCCCTTTTGTAAAGGAAGTTTTTATGAGTGAAAATTATATTTCTGTCACCAAACTAGACGGAATTGAATGGGAAGAGATTTCTGGCGAACTTCGTGAGTTCCTAAGAATATATATCGCCGATGGAAAACGAATTTTAGATGACGAAATTTTAGAACATTATCAAGGCCCCTCGACAGTAATCAACGAATCAAATTCGGCGACAATTGGAGCTGTAGATCATCAAGGAATTAGTAAAGAAATTGTCGATATTTTAGACGAATATATTAAGCCAGCAGTTGCAGGTGATGGTGGGAATATTGCTTTTGAATCGTATAATGAAGAAACTAAAACCGTCAAAGTGATTTTGCAAGGAGCTTGCAGTGGTTGCCCTTCGAGTACAGTTACTCTCAAGAATGGAATCGAAACGATGCTTAGAGAAATGCTACAAGGCAAAGTAGAATACGTTGAGGCCGTAAATGGTTAGGTTTCTTGTTTGAGGATATATGTTAAAATCACGTTCAAGAGAAAATAGCCTAGCAAAATACCGTAATTTAAAGGCTTATGAATTTTATTCTAAGTACATTTTTTATTGTTAAAATATGAGATTTTATATACCTGTCTTGTTCGTTTTTGTTGTATTACAAGCGTGCAACGGGCAAAAAAACAGTCAAGTGGAATACGCCTTCACCAACGAATTAATAAACGAGACAAGCCCATATTTGTTGCAACATGCACACAACCCTGTTAACTGGAAAGCATGGAGTGACAAAACCTTAGCCGAGGCTGAACAAAAGCAAAAGCTGTTGCTCATTAGTATTGGCTATGCCGCCTGCCATTGGTGTCATGTTATGGAGCACGAGTCTTTTGAAGACTCAACGGTCGCAGCTGTTATGAATGCCAATTTTATTAATATAAAAGTAGATCGTGAAGAACGTCCTGATGTAGATCAAGTATATATGAATGCTATTCAGCTAATGAAAGGTCGAGGTGGATGGCCATTAAATGTAATTGCATTGCCAGACGGTCGCCCTGTTTGGGCCGAAACCTATGTGCCGAAAGACCAATGGATTGCTTCCCTACAGCAAATTCAGGATTTGTATGAGGACAGCCCAGAAAAGCTAATCGATTACGCTGCCCGATTAGAAGAAGGAATTAAATCAATAGATCTTGTTAACATTAATACAGGACAAATTGATTTTTCTACTCTTAATACTGATAGTATTTTAAATAATTGGTCAAAACGTTTTGATAACAAGAATGGCGGTATGGAGCAGGTTCCTAAATTTATGATGCCCAACAGCTACCACTTTATGCTCAGATATGCTTTCGAAAATAAAGACGAAGCTCTAATGCAATTCGTAAACACGACGCTCACAAAAATTGCATATGGGGGAGTTTACGACCATGTTGGTGGTGGTTTTGCACGTTATTCGACAGATGCTAAATGGCATATTCCGCATTTCGAAAAAATGCTATACGACAATGCGCAACTCGTTAGTCTATATAGTGATGCATATAGTATTACTCCTACCCCACTTTACAAAGAAGTTGTTTACGAATCGCTCGAATACATAAAACAAGAAATGACTCACCAATCGGGTGCGTTTTATTCTTCTTGGGATGCCGATAGTAAAGGCCCTAATGGCGAATTAGAAGAAGGCACTTATTATACCTATTCAAAAAAAGAACTCGATTCTATTCTTGGAGATGATTTTAAACTTTTTGGCCAGTATTATAACGTAAATGCTTACGGAAAATGGCAAGAAGAAAACAGTTATGTTCTTATTCGCAAAAAAGATGACAGTGAAATTTTAGAGGAATTTAAAATTGATCAAAGCACTTTAGACGCTAAAAAAATTAGTTGGAAAAAGACGCTATTAGACTACAGAAACCAAAGGCCTCGCCCTGGTTTGGACGATAAAACACTAACCTCATGGAACAGCTTAATGCTCCAAGGATATATAGACGCTTATCGAGTATTTAACGAAGACGTTTTTTTAGAAACGGCTTTAAAAAACGCTCATTTATTAAAGGATAATCAAATTCTGGACGATGGCAGAGTATGGCATGTCTTTATAAATGGAGCGAGCAGTGTTAATGGCTATCTAGAAGATTATGCTGGCTTAGCGTCTGCATATATTAGTTTATACGAAGTAACGCTAGACCAGCAATGGCTAGATCTTTCTTTAAAAATAACCAATTATGCCAGAGCGCATTTTATCGATTTAGATTCAAGGCTTTACTATTTTACCTCAGATGAGGACACTAAACTTGTGAGTAGGTCGCTAGATTACAGAGACAATGTGATTCCGTCGTCTAATTCGATTATGGCCAAAAATTTATTAAAGCTGGGACATTACTTTGACTTACCAGAATTTATTGAAGATTCACAAACAATGCTTCATAATGTACAGCCAGAGATAAACCAATTTCCGAGTGGGTATTCTAATTGGTTAGACTTAGCACTCAACTATCAAGGTGACTATTACGAATTGGTAGTGGTTGGAGATTCGGCAGAAGAAATGATAAAAGAATTCCATCAACAATATATACCTAACAAATTAATTGCTGGAAGCGTTGTTAAGAATGATGCTCCGCTCTTAAAAAACCGATGGGTAGAAGGCGAGACTTTTATCTATGTCTGTGTTAATAATACGTGTAAATTACCTGTAACAACAATCGAAAAAGCTCTGCCACTTATGGGATATTAACCAATTTTGACACTCTTTAAATAGAAAGGTTCAAAATAGGCCACGTCTTCAAACTCTTTTTGAATATACTGTTGCTGTGCCAAGCCACATAACTCTTTAGCAGACGGTAAACTAAAGGATTCAAATTGAGCGTTTTGGTGTGTGCAAATCTCTTTAAATTTGTCGTTGCTATTGCCTACAAAAACAACTTTTGCCTTATTCAAATATTCGGAATAGCTCTCTGGGGTAAGTATTTCTGGAGAGACATTGGTCAATTGTTCGTGTTGAGAGTCAAATACGCTAGAATAGACTTCCATTCTACGGGCATCAAGCATTGGAATAACAAAACCATTATTAACTTTTACTTGTCTGGCAAGACTACTTAAAGTATCTACTGCGATAAGTGGAATATCTAACGAAAAACACAATCCTTTCGCTGCCGAGACTCCTATTCGCAAACCAGTGTAAGATCCTGGTCCTTTGCTAACAGCCACAGCATCGAGGCCCGCGTAGCTTATGTTAGCCCTTTCTAACACCTGATCTATATAAGGCTGTAGTCGTTCGCCATGAGAATAAGAGGTGTTAAAATCTTCTAATAAAACAGTAGCACTTCCATTTATAGAAAGTGCTACTGAACAATTTGTAGTTGCGGTTTCGATGCAAAGTATCGCCGCCATATTTTTGTGGTTTTATTCGGTGTCTTCTTCCGTTTTCTTGTCGCCTACACTTTTCTCTTTTACCTTATCACCAGTTTTTAGGCTCTTGGTAACTGTTGTGTAAGGCCCAGTAATAACAACATCACCAGCTTCTAGTCCTGAGATAACTTCGATATTTGTATCGTCTTGAATTCCGGTTTCGATCACGCGAAGTTTGGCTTCTCCCCCATTATTAACGAAGACACATTCAAACTTTTCGGCACTAGCAGATTCTGTAGTACGCACTCTTGATCGCTTTTTACCCGTGGTGTCTGTTTTTATAACTACCGCACTAATTGGCACCCCGATAGCCATTTCCTTTTTGTTGGTAATAATATCGACAGTAGCTGTCATTCCTGGCCTAAAAGGTGAAAAATATTCAGGTTTACCTTCTAATAAATCTTGATAAGAACTGTCTACGATTCTAACTTTTACTTTAAAGTTGGTCACCTGATCTGCCGTAAGCGTACTCTCTGCAGAATTAGCGATTTCTGTTACTATTCCTTTAAATTCTCTTTTTAAATAAGCATCAACTTCTACTATTGTAGAATCTCCTAAAGAAACCTTTACAATGTCGTTTTCGTTTACGTCTACTTCAACTTCCATATTAGAAAGATTGGCAACGCGTAGAATTTCTGTTCCTGCCATTTGTGCTGTACCCACAACGCGTTCTCCAAGTTCGGCATCCAATTTAGAAATAGTGCCGTCCATTGGTGCATAAATTGTGGTTCTACCTAAGTTATCTCGTGACTGCTTTACAGAAGCAGCTGCACTCTGTACGTTGTAATAGGCAGATTCTTTACTGGCTTGTGCCACTTCGTAATTTTGTATGGATTGATCCCATTCAGATTTAGAAATTACACCCTTTTCGTACAAGTTTTTATTACGATCGTAGTTTACTTTTGCATTTTTAAGGCTTGCCTCTGCCTGCGCTAAATTGGCTCGTACACTTTGGTAGCTCGCTTGAGATTGACTCAGTGAAGCCTGAAATAAATCAGGGTTTACCCGTAATAGCAATTCTCCTTTTTTAACTTGTTGTCCTTCTTTAACCAATAACTCAATAATCTCACCAGATACTTCGGACGATATCATAACTTCTATCTCAGGTTGAATTTTACCCGTAGCCGCAACAGTCTCGATAATGTCTATCGGTTCTATTTTAGTAATTTCTACTAGCGTAACATCCCCATCACCCCCGATAGCTCCTTTTTGCTTAGCAATTATTAGGATTGTGATGATTGCGAAAACCGCAACTATTAAGATGATTAGTGTTTTTTTACTCATGTGTTAGAATTTTAATTCGGTAGCCGGAACTCCAAAAAACAGCTCTAGAACTTTTAATTTAAAAATATAATCGTATTTCGCACGATTTAAATCGATTTGTGCACTATCGAATCGTAATTTAGATTGGCTAAAATCGAAGGCATTGATATTCCCAACATCATAGCGATCTTTTGCATATTGATATGCTAATTTCTGTGATTCTACAGCCACTTCAGCAGCTTCAAATGATTTTTTAGCCCCTTTTGCATCTACATAGGCTTGATATACATTAGACTCCAAATCTAACTTGGCTTGATCTAATAAAAACTCTTG
>QIIH01000403.1 GCA_003229235.1 Flavobacteriales bacterium
ATTCACAATAAGGTTATTGTTAGGATTACAGACAATGGCGAAGGGATTACCAAAGAAAACCTCCCAAGGTTGTTTGAGCGCTTTTTTAGAGTCGATAAAAGTGGTTCACGCAAAGAAGGTGGCTCTGGCTTAGGTCTTGCTATTGTAAAGCATATAATTGAGGCGCATGACGAAAAAATTTACGTCGAGAGCGAAATAGGTGTAGGCTCTGAGTTCTCTTTCACCTTAGAAAAGTCTAAATAAGTTTTCGTAATCCGGTTCTGATTCTATTTTAGGAAGGCCTTTATACAACTCTATTTTATCTAGGGCTTCAAGGGTAAATTCTTCTTGTTTTGCAAAAGGTAGCATCTTTTTCTCTTGCAGATATTCGGCCAAATACTCTTGTTCGTATTGTCCTGGGGTAGGTATTAAAAATGCCTTTTTTTGTAGTGCTGCCAAATCCATAAGGCTTGTGTAACCAGATCTGCAAATAATTATTTTACTTTGATTAATGGCAAGTTCTAATTGGGCTGAGGTCATGAAGTCTATAAGAGTTATTGCCCCTATTTGATTTTCATTATTTATTTGGCCAACAACACCTCTTACAAAAAGTATCCTTTTAGTGCTGTTTTCGAGCAACTTAAATAGTTTTTGCTCAAGGATTTCACGTTGAGGTTCTGGCCCAGATAAAAGCACCAATAAATCGTATTTGCTTTCGGCTTCTATGTTCTTAAAACGACTTATAGGCCCTAAGTAATTCACATTTTTTGATGTGGAGTTAACATGGCCTAAAGCGCCAGAAAGATTGGGTTTGTCCTTAAAGTCTGGCACCCAAATAGCATTAAATTTCTGCAACATCTTCTTTTGCATTATAGCGCTTAACCAGGTTGTACTACCGCTTAGCACCCTTAGTTGATGAGTAATTACTACAGATGGCACGTCGGGATGTCTTACGCCATATCTGTTATCAGAGATAATACCGTTCAACATGTATTTAGTGACAAGCTGCGCAGTAATTTTTTGTTCTTCTTTAATGGCGCGCATTATCTGCGGCCCTTGCTTTACTAAATGTGATTTAAATTTCTTTCTATCCTCAGAATAACTAATACCATAACTCGGTAAGATTTCGAATGTAAGTTGAGTAAATTCTTTTTTAAGCAAAGCCAAAGCTTCGCCATCACTCGCAACTATCACTTCAAAATCACGAGCTAAAAGGGCATTAATAATAGGGATACAACGTGTGGCATGGCCTAAACCCCAACATAGTGGAGCAATTAAAATGGTTTTTTTTGTCTTCACCTATTTCTGATATAAATTAAACAAACTAAGGTAATCATGTTTCTGGCAATTATAATTGAATTAATTTTACCCAAAGATTACGCTTGTGGGAAGTAAAAATAAACTAAAACGATTCAAAGAAAACGAATCCTTTGCTAATGTAATTCAGCCAGAAAGAGAAGAAGTAATTAATAACTCATTGGAGCTGAAGGGTAATTGGAAATCAAAAATATTTAAAAACGGCAACCCTATTACCTTAGAACTCGGTTGTGGTAAAGGAGAATATTCGGTTGCTTTGGCACGAATGCATCCAGAAAAAAACTTTGTTGGCATAGATATTAAAGGGGCTCGTTTCTGGCGTGGAGCAAAAACTGCCTTAGAAGATAATTTGCCCAACGTAGTGTTTTTAAGAACACAAATCGAGTTGGTAGATCATCTTTTTGATACAGGAGAAGTTGCCGAAATTTGGATAACATTTCCTGACCCACAAATTAAATATAAGCGCACTAAGCATCGCATGACTAATCCTACATTTTTAAAGCGATACGGTCAAATTCTAGAGCCCGACGGGCTGTTGCATTTAAAAACAGATAGTGAGTTTATGCACGGTTATACATTGGGCTTGTTAGAGGGCATAGGAGCTACTATACTTTATGCACACCACGATGTTTACGGGAACGATTATAGTCCTGAAGAAGTAACGCAGATTCAAACTTTTTACGAAAAGCAATATTTGGAGGTTAATAAAAAGATCACCTATCTAAAATGTAGGTTGGGATAATATTTTTTTATCTTACTCACGAAAAACTACCGCATGAGTATGCTATTGCATTTAGTATTTGGTTTTATGGCCGCCTTTATTGGCGTGATTCCACCGGGCTTACTCAATATTACAGCAGCCAGAATTAGCCTTAATTACGGTCGTAAAAGTGCCGGAATTTTTGCAATTGGGGTAGTGCTTGTAGTTGTTATTCAGACAGCGATTGCCTTATTATTTGCCAAGTATCTAGACCAACATCCAGAGATAGTCCATTTGTTGCGACAAATTGCCGTTGGAATTTTTCTTTGTCTTACCATTTATTTTTTCTTTATCGCAAAAGATACACGCCGAAAACGTCAAACAGAAGTGAATAAATCTGGGGTGGGACGATTTTTTTTAGGGATGTTTTTGGCCGCTATTAATCTTTTGCCTTTACCTTATTGGGTGTATGTAAGTATAACGTTTAACGGTTTTGGCCTGTTCGACTTTTCGTTACAGTCTATTGTGATGTGTGTAATAGGATCTGCCTTAGGGACTATGGCTATGTTAATGGTATATATTCAGTTTTTTAAACGAATGAAGTCAAAAAACTCCTTGAATCGTATAAATATGAATGTTGTTATTGGTTCTATCACCGGGATTATAGCAGTATTCACTTTTGTTAAAATTTTGAATGATATTATATGAGTAAAGAGCCGGGCTTTTTTGAACAAGTTTACGAGGTCTCTAAGCTCATTCCTTATGGGCGAGTTTGTACGTATGGTGCAATCGCTAGGCACCTAGGGGCGCCACAGAGTGCACGTATGGTTGGCTGGGCAATGAATGCTTCGCATAAAGACCCTGATGTTCCGGCACATCGGGTAGTTAATAGAAAGGGGCTTTTAACTGGGAAACATCATTTTAAAGGCACTAATTTAATGCAACAATTACTCGAGAGCGAAGAAGTAATTGTTAAAGACAATCAAATTCAAAATTTTGAAGCCTTGCTTTGGGACCCTTCTTCTTATTTAGACGAAAAATAAGGCATTATTACCGACAATATTTCTATTGAGGAATTCGATTAGAGGTTTTAAGAAAATCGGTTTTTAGCACTATATTTGTACTTTAGAACGTTTCTAAATACTGTAATAATGACCAAGCTTTCAAAGCAACAAATTTTAGAGGTATTGTCTCATATCAGCGTAGCTGGTGAAGGGAAGAACATGGTAGAAAGTGGTGCCGTGACCAATGTAATTACTTTCGCCGATGAGGTTGTGGTAGATCTTACCATTGCAACGCCAGCCATGCATATTAAAAAACGAGCAGAAGCCGATATCATTAAAGTTATAAAAGAACAATTGAGTGATAAGGCAGATGTAAAGGTCAATATCAAAGTAGAAACGCCAGAGCCAAGTACTCCGCAAAATTTGATTAAAGGCAAACCCATCCCAGGGATTCAAAATATAGTTGCCGTTGCCTCTGGTAAAGGAGGAGTTGGAAAATCTACAGTAACAGCCAATCTTGCTGTTTCGTTGCAAAAAATGGGCTTTAAGGTGGGTATTTTGGATGCCGACATTTATGGGCCATCGATCCCGATTATGTTTGATGTGGCCAATGAACGCCCATTGTCTATGAATGTAGATGGTAAGAGCAAAATGAAACCTGTAGAGAATTATGGGGTTAAAATATTATCGATTGGCTTTTTTACTAAACCCGATCAAGCCGTAATCTGGAGAGGGCCAATGGCCTCGAAAGCGCTTAATCAATTAATTTTTGATGCTGCTTGGGGGGAGTTAGACTTTTTACTACTAGATTTACCTCCAGGAACAGGCGATATTCACTTAAGCATTATGCAGTCTTTACCGATTACTGGAGCAGTAATTGTGAGTACGCCTCAAACAGTTGCCTTGGCAGATGCCCGCAAAGGAGTAGCGATGTTTGAGCAAGAAAGCATTCAGGTTCCTGTTTTAGGAATGGTAGAGAATATGGCCTATTTTACACCTGCGGAGTTGCCAGAGAATAAATATTATATTTTTGGACAAGAAGGTGCCAAGAACTTGGCAGAAGATTTAGAAATTCCGTTTTTAGGCGAATTACCCTTGGTGCAAAGTATCAGAGAAGCTGGCGATATTGGGCATCCCGCAGCCTTGCAAACTGGAACAGCGATAGAAAAAGCATTCGAGGATATCACCAGAAATATGGTCGAACAAACAGTAAAAAGAAATACAGCATTGCCTCCTACAGAAGTGATTAAAATCACAACTATGGCAGGTTGTTCTGCAGTAAATTAATATGGTATGAGCGAACAAGAAATTACAGAAAAAGTAGAGCTAGCACTATCAGAGATCCGTCCTTTTTTAGAAAGCGACGGAGGTGATATTTCGTTAGTTTCAATTAATAAGGGAATTGTGAATGTACAATTGCACGGTAACTGTGTTTCTTGTCATGTAAATCAGATGACCTTAAAAAGTGGGGTGGAGATGACCATTAAAAAATATGTTCCACATATAGAGAAAGTTATTAATGTTCCTGTTTAGTAAAAAGCGCTACATACATGACAATACTCATTTTGCGAATGTTGCAGGCTACTTATTTTTGTATCCTAAAAAGTTAGCTCCTCACTTATGATTTCAACCGATATCCTTATTATTGGTGCAGGCCCAACAGGTTTGTTTACTGTCTTCGAAGCAGGATTACTCAAGCTCAAATGTCATTTGATTGATGCACTACCACAACCCGGTGGGCAATGTGCAGAGATTTATCCTAAAAAGCCTATTTACGATATTCCGGCATTTCCTGAGATTTTGGCGGGCGATTTGATCAATAATCTAATGGAGCAAATCAAACCCTTTCAGCCTGGATTTACTCTTGGAGAGCGTGCTCAGACCATCAAAAAACAAGACGATGGTAGTTTTGTTGTTACTACAAACAAAGGTACACAGCACAAAGCGCCAATAGTAGCCATCGCTGGAGGCTTAGGGAGTTTTGAACCCAGAAAACCTTTGCTAGATAAACTTTCAACTTTTGAAGATAAAGGCATCGAATATATAATTCGTGATCCAGAGCTATACCGCAACAAGCGAGTTGTAATTGCCGGTGGTGGCGATTCTGCTTTAGATTGGAGTATTTTTTTAAGTGATGTAGCAACTTCTGTCACTTTAATACATAGAAGATCAGAATTCCGCGGGGCGTTAGATTCGGTAGAAAAAGTACAGGAACTTAAAAATAATGGCAAAATTGCTCTTATCACCCCTGCAGAGATTATTGCCCTAGAGGGTGATGATGGTTTAAAATCTGTAGTAATTAAAAAATCGAGTACTCAAGAAGAGATTAAGTTAGAAGTAGATCATTTTATCCCGTTGTTTGGCCTTTCTCCTAAGCTAGGCCCAATAGCCGATTGGGGATTAGAGATCGAAAAAAATGCTATTAAAGTAGATAACGCATTAGATTATCAAACCAATATTCCTGGGATTTATGCCATAGGCGATGTAAATACCTATCCGGGCAAGCTTAAGCTTATTCTGTGTGGCTTTCATGAGGCAACAATGATGTGTCAAAGCGCTTATGGCAGGATATTTCCCGACAAACGCTATGTAATGAAGTATACTACTGTTGGTGGGGTTCATGGTTTTGATGGTAGTAAAAAAGAAGCGCCTAAAGCGGTTGTAAAGAGTATACAATAACTAGTGAAAAGTGAAAAGTGAAAAGTGAAAAGTGAAAAGTGAAAAGTGAAAAGAGAACAGTGAAAAAAAGTACACAACTCAACTATTACACGATTAAACAATTAAGCGTTTCAACGGTTTATTCTCAAGACTCAAGACATAGGACATAGGACAAAAGATTATGGAAAAATTAGTAACACCTTCGATTAAACGCTTCAACAGTTAAACGATTAAACAATAGTGAAAAGTGAAAAGTGAAAAAAGTACACAACTCAACTATTACACGATTAAACAATAATAATTAATCAATAGTAAATAGTAAATAGCGGAAAGTGAATAGTGAAAAGTGAAAAGTAGCTAGTAATTAGCAATAAAAGGTTATTAAATAGTATTGAGTAACTAGTAATCAGTAGTTAGTAAATAGTATTGAGTAACAAGTAACAAGTAACAAGTAACAGGTAACCAGTAGCAAGTAATAAGTAATGGCTGTAAAAAAGTTTGAAGATTTGTTGGTTTGGCAAAAATCTCAAGATTTAGCTGTCGCGGTTTATAGTGCTTTTAAGGACAATAAAGATTTTTCTTTCAGAGATCAAATAAAGAGAGCTTCTGTATCAATTTCGAATAACGTTGCTGAAGGATTTGACAGAAATTCTAATGCAGATTTTTCAAGATTTTATATTTTTCTTTAGCTTCAAATAGCGAAGTAAGATCAATGTTGTATTTATCTATCAGATTAAATTATATTCAAAAAAAAGAGGCAGATAAATTAATTGAGAACACCAATGAAGTCTCTAGAATGCTTCACGGTTTAATCAAGTCAATTAAAAACTAGCTACTATATACTAATTACTAGCTACTTGTTATAAGCTACAATATCTAAATAATGCAACAAGACATAAACATAATAATCATTGATAGGGAGGGAAAAGAACACCAAGTTCTCGCCCCTACCGATATGAATATGAATTTTATGGAATTAGTTCGCTCCTACGAACTTGCTCCCGAAGGGACCATTGGTATTTGTGGTGGAATGGCCATGTGTGCATCCTGCCAATGTTATGTAGAAAGTGATCACAAATTACCCGAAAAATCGGATGACGAAGAAGCCATGCTTTCTGAAGCCTTTAACGTAAAAGAGAATAGCAGATTAGGATGTCAAGTCCATATTCATCCAGAAATGGAGGGTTTAAGAATCACCTTGGCTCCCGCCGAAGAATAGTAGTTATTCTGTAATGTAATCACTCAATTTATGAGACCCCTCTAACAACACTTTTATTATTTTAAGCGTACCATTTTCTGTTGATACTATTGTTTTCCGCTTCGCGGGTACCTACGTCAAATGCCCACAGGGCATTTGGTTTTTACAAAACTACACTTTGGTAACATACTTTTTTGCATTAACTTTATTACTTATTCAACTTTTCTTTACTCGCATAAAGATTGCTGACTGATAAATGTCCAGTGGACATTTTGAAGGAAGTACCCAAAAGAAAGTGCGTCTTTTT
>QIIH01000114.1 GCA_003229235.1 Flavobacteriales bacterium
TTCTAAAGCCTTGCGTATCGCCAAGTTGTGACGATAATTTTGGGCCCACATAATATCACGCCCAGCTAAGCCTGCCTGTGTTAAATAGTAAACTAATTTTTGTTCTTTAAGTGTAAGCTCTTCCCAACCCCCTATTTTATATCTCAATATCTTGATATCGGCAAATTCGTCGATCTGATACTTAAACTCTTTAGTGATTGGTGTCTTTTCTACTTCTTCTGCAGATTCCTGACAAGAAACCATCATCGTGGTAATTGTCAAAATTGCTATTACTGCCTTAATTCGCATGGTTTTATAGAATTTGATTTGGGCAAATGTAACAAAAATTATAAGCGATTTTAAGTATCTTCGCTAATAACTAGTTGAAGTCATCTTGACTTTTTGTTTTTAACCGAAAATGAGATGAAATTTGTACAGATGAGGCACTTTTCGTAAGGCATAGCAGAGCTACGCATAAAAAAAGTAACAAAATATGGATGAATTTCAATCATTTTTTAGGAAATAGAAAAAGTCAAGATGACTTCATAAAGTTGGGCTCTTTTTGTATTCTCATACCAAACTTGCAAACGCAATCTATATCTATAAAAAATACGGGTTTGTAGAAGTTCCTCTCAAAGAAGACAACCCATACAAACGTACCGACATTATGATGGTGTTAAAGACTTAAATGCTTAGGTGTAAAACTAAATTCTTATTATCTTTATTAGTTACAGCAAACTTCACAAAATGAAAAATCCCCTTTTACCTTTTTGCTTTTTAATTGCGCTTGTTAGTTGCAAGAATGATAAGACCGAGCAAACTTCGGTAACTCAGACAACAGAGAAAACAACAGATGTTGTTGCCCAAAAATCCACTTTTAAAGTAACTCCTATTTCTCATGCCACCATGGTTTTAGAAATAGATGGTGTCGTTATTTATATAGACCCTGTGGGCGATGGAGATACTTTTAAAGGAATGCCAGCTGCAGATTTAATCTTAGTAACCGATATTCATGGCGATCATTTAAATCAAGAGACATTAAGTGCGGTAAGCACAGATAACGCGACTATTATTATGCCACAAGCATGTAAAGATAAGCTCGACGATAGCTTCACCAAAACTGTGACCACACTAGCCAATAGCGAGTCTAAAGTGTTTAATGGCATCACTATAACTGGTGTACCGATGTATAATCTTAGAGAAGAGGACAAAAACAAACACCTAAAAGGCAGAGGTAATGGTTATGTTTTAGAACATAACGGACAGAGAATATACATTTCTGGCGACACAGAAGACATTCCAGAAATGCGAGCTTTAAAAGACATTGACGTTGCTTTTGTATGTATGAATCTTCCATATACTATGACAGTACAATCTGCCGCCGATGCAGTTCTAGAATTCACGCCCAAAACGGTATATCCATACCATTACAGAGGTGCCAATGGCCTAAGCGATGTGGTCCAATTTAAGTCACTTGTAAACGCCGTAAACAAAGACATTACCGTAACTCAACTCGACTGGTATGCCCAATAAAAAAAAGTTTACCTGGGATAACATAATTATCTTTTGGAGTGTCCAATTAGTGCTTTTTCTAACATCCTATATGTTAGTGCTTCATTTTACTCAGGCCAGTAATGTTGAAGCTTGGATTTTATTTGGTTGGATTTTTCTTATACTCAGCCTACCCTCTTTAGGGATTATGATGTTAGCACATTATATGCTCAGAGAAATCGAACAACAAAACAAGCGAATGGGAATCCGTTTTTTTTCGTGGGTAACCTTTGTTTTTTCTTTGGAAATTTGGAAAGTTGCCGAGCCAGAAAACCGCAGCTATCTTAACGGATATTTAGACGAAACCTTTGCAGAAACCGCTTTAATCCTTGCTGTCACACATCTTATCGCTTTTAGAATCATTAAACACTTCCGCGAGAAGAAAGAACTTAAAAAGTCACTTAAATAACTTGTTTTGTTTACCTCATAGCACAAAGACTAATTGAGGCTTTTATAAACTATTCCCTATCTTTAAGGTAGAATATTAAATTGCTATAAATTCTACTTGCTATGAATAAAAAATTACTAATTGGCATAAGCCTTCTGGCTGTGGTTTGTCTAGGCCTTATTATATTGACCCCAGTAAATAGTGCCAATGATGCTTCGGTAATCGTAAAGGATAAAAATCTATATCCAAACGAGTATATGTACAATCAACGTGCATATCCTGATAATATATTCAACAAAAAAAATATAAGAAGAGCAAAAGTTCAAGCGCGACAAAATCTAGCAAATAGAGCGAGTGGCGGCAGTTTTTGGGAATTTGAAGGCCCTCTAAACACAGGAGGACGAGTAACAGCCGTTGCTCTTTCGCCAGGCGATGATGATATCATGTATGTTACAACCGCTGTTGGAGGGGTGTTTAAAACTACCAACGCCGGAACAGACTGGGCTCCTATTTTTGATGAGATTGGGCAACCCTCTATAGGAAGCATTGCCATTGCCCCTAATGATGCAAACAGAATTTATGTAGGCACAGGCGAAGCTAATGGAAGCGCCACTTCTGGTGCCTTTTTTGGGGATGGAATCTATAGATCAGACGATGCTGGAGCTTCTTGGGAAAACAAAGGCCTTTTAGGTAGTGATCACATAGGGCGAATCGCTGTTGACCCTAGCGACCCAGATCGTGTTTTTGCAGCCGCAACGGGTACATTATATGGCTATAACAACGAAAGAGGAATCTATCGCACCTTGAACGGTGGAGATGATTGGGAACAGGTTTTATTTGTGACAGATTCGACTAGCGCTATCGATCTAGTTCTTAATCCTGTAAATACCAATATAGTATTTGCCGCCATGTGGGAACGAACGCGTAAACCATGGCAACGAGACTATGGCGGAGTAACTTCTGCAATACATCGGTCTACCGATGGTGGCAACACTTGGGAGTTAGTAGGCGGTGGCTTGCCCACGCCATCTACAAGCACTGGAAGAATTGGCCTGGCTATTTCGGACTCTAACCCAAATATTATATATGCGAGTTATTCGACTAACGAGATAACCAATGTATTTGACGGACTTTATAAATCTACCGATAATGGAGATACTTGGAGCTTAGTAGCTCTTGCCGATATTAGTGATGTTTATTCGTCCTTTGGCTGGTATTTTGGCAATGTACGCGTACATCCTTCAGATCCCGACGAAGTATATGTGCTAGGACAACAACTCTACAGAACATCAAATGGCGGCACTTCTTGGACTAATGTTATAGGTATGCATGTAGATCATCATGCAATGGCCTATTCTAAAACCAATCCTGACTTTATTCTTGCCGGAAATGATGGTGGAGCTTATACTTCATCAGATGGAGGCCTTAGTTGGCAAAAGTTCGAAAACCTTCCTATTACACAATTTTATAATATAGAGGTAGATTTTTCTGAGCCAGAACGCTTGTATGGCGGAACTCAAGACAACAATACTATTCGCACCACAACGGGTGGTTTAAGCGATTACACTCCTATTTGGGGCGGCGACGGCTTTCATGTAAATGTAGACCCTAACGACAATAATTTTATTTATGTAGAATCACAGTTTGGAAATTTAGGCCGCTCTACAGATGGTGGGGCGAGTTTTTCCAGTGCAACAGCAGGAATTAACCCAAGCGACCGACGCAACTGGAATACACCGGTTATTTTATCACCCTTTGATTCGAATAAGGTGCTCTGCGGAACCAACCGATTGTATATTTCTGACAACTCCGCCTTGTGGAGCGCGATAAGCCCTGATTTAACAGATGGAGCCCATCCAAGTGGTGCATTTTCTTATGGTACCATTACCGCTATTGCGGCCTCCCATAGCAACCTTAATACATTCTATACCGGCAGCGACGATGGCAATGTACAAGTAACTTTTGACGGTGGTACAACATGGCAAAACATCAGTGCTGGCCTACCAGATCGATATGTTACCTCTTTGGCCATTTCGCCAGGAAGTGACAATATTATTTATGTGACCTTCTCTGGCTTTGGGCTTTTAGACTACGACCCCCATGTATTTAAAAGCATAGATGGCGGAATAAATTGGATTGACATTTCGAGTAACTTACCTGGCATCCCTGTAAATGATATTGTTAGAGATAATACAGATGCAGTGCTCTTTGTAGCTACAGATTTAGGGGTATGGTATTCGCAGAATGAAGGAGATAGTTGGGATATTCTTGGAGACAATTTACCCTTCACAATTGTAAGAGATCTTAAAATTCATAAGCCCACAAACACCTTGTACGCAGGCACTTTTGGCCGTTCAATACATAGTTACGACATGGATCAATTGGCTTTAAGTGTGACAGAAAACACCTTGGCTGGGCAAGCTGTATTGTATCCAAATCCAGCCAAACAAGAGTTTTGGATTAAATTAAATACACCACAGCAGTTAGATGAGATTAGCATTTTTGATCTCAACGGGCGTATGATTCAAAAAGTTATGTCAAGTGATTTAGAAAAATTAGGAGAAGCCTATAAAATAAGCCTTGACAATGCTCAAAATGGAATATATCTAGTCCAGATAAATACAAATACAGGTACTATAACCAAGCGTTTAATCATAAATAAATAGTCAACGCTAAAGCAGAATCAAAGCTTGCAAAATTTGTATGCTCTATGGGTTGAGTGGCAACTTCGTGTGCCCAGGTAGTATGAAAAGGGATGTGAACCGCATATCCGCCAGCATCTAAAACAGGCAAAATATCGGACTTTACAGAATTTCCGATCATTAAAAATTGCTCTGGCCCCACATCTAAATGCTTCATTAATTTTTTATAATGCTTGGGGGTTTTGTCTGAGACAATTTCGATATGATGAAAAAATCGCTCTAATCCAGACTTAAACAGCTTACGCTCCTGATCCAGCAAATCGCCTTTAGTGGCCATTACCAAACGATATTTCGTCGATAAAATCTCTAAAGTTTCTTCTATCCCTTCAAGCACCTCAACAGGCGCGTTGAGCATTTGTTTTCCAATTTCTATAATTTTAGCGACTGTCTCATTAGGCAAAGTGTTCTTGGAGATTGCCATGCCACATTCAATCAAGGATAGCACAAAAGACTTTATCCCATAGCCATAGATCGGTAAGTTCTTTATTTCGTATTCGAAAAGAACAGTATTACATTCTTCAGCCGCTATAAAGGGAGCCATAAGTTCACAGAAACGAGCCTCGGCTTCTCTAAAAAGCGGCTCATTCATCCAAAGAGTATCATCTGCGTCGAAAGCAATGACGGTAACTTGTGATAAATCAATCACGAATTAGTTTTTTATACTTGATTCGTTTTGGAATTAAATCACCTCCCAATCGCTGCTTTTTATTCTCTTCGTATTCACTAAATCCTCCTTCAAAAAAGTACACTTGACTATTGCCTTCAAATGCCAAAATATGTGTACAAACACGATCTAAAAACCATCTGTCGTGAGAGATCACTACAGCACAGCCTGCAAAGTTTTCAAGACCTTCCTCAAGTGCGCGTAATGTATTGACGTCTAAATCGTTAGTAGGCTCATCTAAAAGTAATACATTACCCTCTTCTTTAAGGGTCATTGCAAGGTGTAATCGGTTGCGTTCACCTCCAGATAATAAAGAGACCTTTTTGTTTTGTTCGCTTCCGCTAAAGTTAAATCTACTTAAATACGCTCTAGAATTAACCTGCTTTCCTCCCATCATAACTAACTCTTGCTCGTCGCTAAAGTTTTGCCAAATGCTTTTGTCGGGGTCAATATTGCTATGAGCCTGATCTACATAGGCCACCTGAGCAGTTTCGCCTATAGTAAAAGACCCTTTATCTGGTGCCTCTTCGCCCATAATCATTTTAAAAATGGTGGTTTTACCAGCACCGTTTGGGCCAATAATACCAACAATACCAGCTTGAGGGAGATTAAAATTAAGGTCTTCGTATAATAATTTGTCGTCAAAGCCTTTACTAACTCCAGTTGCTTCGATTACATTGGTTCCTAAACGAGGGCCATTAGGAATATATATTTCGAGCTTTTCGTCCAGTTGTTTCTGGTCTTGGCTCATTAATTTATCATAACTCTTTAAACGTGCTTTTTGCTTAGTTTGACGCCCTTTTGCGCCCTGACGAACCCATTCTAGCTCTCTTTCTAAGGTTTTTTGACGCTTCGAAGCCGATTTGCTCTCCTGGGCCAAACGCTTAGATTTTTGGTCTAACCAAGACGAATAATTACCCTTCCAAGGGATTCCTTCGCCACGATCTAACTCAAGTATCCATCCAGCGACATTATCTAAAAAGTATCTATCGTGAGTTACTGCAATTACCGTTCCTTTATATTGTGCTAAATGATGTTCTAACCAATGTACACTCTCGGCATCTAAGTGGTTAGTTGGTTCATCAAGTAGTAAAACATCAGGCTCCTGAAGCAAAAGCCTACACAAGGCAACACGCCTGCGCTCTCCACCAGACAGAACCCCTATCAACTTATCGCCAGCAGGAGTGCGAAGAGCGTCCATCGCAATCTCAAGTTTGGTATCTAACTCCCATGCGTTAGACGCGTCAATTTGGTCTTGTAATACAGCTTGTCGGGCCATGAGTTTGTCCATCTTATCGGCATCACTATATACCTCTTCAAGACCAAACATGTCATTAATTTTATGGTATTCGTCTAAAATTGCAACGGTCTCGGCAGCACCCTCTCGTACTATCTCCATAACCGTTTTAGAGTCGTCTAATTGTGGTTCTTGCTCTAGAAATCCAACAGTGTGGTTAGGTGCAAATACTACATCTCCTTGGTAGTTTTTTTCGACGCCAGCAATTATTTTTAACAAAGTAGATTTACCACTTCCGTTTAGCCCTAGAATTCCAATTTTTGCCCCATAAAAAAAGCTGAGGTAGATATTTTTTAATACTGGTGTTTGTGCATTCTGAAATGTCTTGGTTAATCCAGACATAGAAAAAATCACCTTCTTATCGTCGCTCATTATAATAGATTATGTGTTAGTAAATTTATACACGCCCTTTAAGCGCATTAAAAACCCAGGCGATGGCA
>QIIH01000348.1 GCA_003229235.1 Flavobacteriales bacterium
ATATTCAAAGCCCGGTTCAAAATTGAAACCTCTAACAAAATCTACTTCGATAAAGGCATCGCTGCCCATTTGAGCCTCTTCTTGAGCGAGCATTGTGAGAGTAGGAGCAGCCACAGCCACCGTTTTAAAATGATTAACGATACAACTGAACAACTTCTGAAGTCTCGGAGCCGTCATCTGAGCTACAAGAAAGCAGTAGTCCAGAGACTAATATTAGTAAGAGTCTTTTCATTTTTGCAATTTTATTTTCATTTAAAAAAGTACAAAAAAAGACCGATGCCTGGGTAAGCATCGGTCTTTTTAACAATAATAAAGGGTCTTTTTTATTCGGTGAGCACCCATTCGCCTTTATCTAAAAGCGGAATGGCCTGTTTGTATTTTACTTCTTTGTTCTCACCAGTAATCACATTTTTGATCGTTACACGTTCGTTACGACCAATCTTTGGGCGCTCGCGTGTAATTGTTTCTGTAACTCCTCGTTGTCCTTGTGTATTTCCGGCCGCTCTTGCTTGTGCAGAGCGCTCGTCCATGTTTTGGATTTCGTCTTTTTGCGTTGTAGTATCGTCTTTGCGTCTTACAGTTTTAGCCTCTTGTATTTGCTGCTGATTTTCTTGTGGCAATTCGCCCTTATACAAGAACGATAATACATCTTTATTCACCTGATCTATCATTACTTTAAACATTTCAAAAGCTTCAAACTTATAGATAAGTAACGGGTCTTTTTGTTCGTGTACAGCAAGCTGAACAGATTGCTTTAACTCGTCCATTTTTCGTAAATGCGTTTTCCAAGCTTCATCAATAATGGCAAGTGTAATGTTCTTTTCGAAATCCTGAACCAGCTGCTTTCCTTCTGTCCGGTAGGCCTCTTCAAGATCTGTAGCTACATTTAAGGTTTTGATACCGTCTGTAAACGGCACTAAAATTCGTTTGTATTTATCGCTTTGCGTTTCGTAAACATTTTTGATTACAGGAAATGCAGTTTGTGCAGAGCGATCCATTTTTTCTTGATAATGGGTATATGCCTTCTTATACACTTTTGAAGTAATCTCCTGTTCAGACAAGCTTTCAAACTCATCGGCGTTAATAGGCGATGCCATTGTAAAGTATCTGATTAGTTCAAACTCAAAGTTTTTGTAATCTCTTGCTGCTTTATTTCCTTCTACGATTAATTCTACCGTATCAAAAATCATATTAGCAATATCTACTCGCAAACGTTCACCAAACAAGGCGTGATAACGACGTTTGTATACTACTTCTCTCTGAGCGTTCATCACATCGTCATATTCTAAAAGACGCTTACGAACTCCAAAGTTGTTTTCTTCTACCTTTTTCTGTGCGCGTTCGATAGATTTAGAAATCATCGAATGCTGAATCACTTCACCTTCTTTAAGACCCATGCGGTCCATCATTTTGGCAATACGTTCACTACCAAACAAGCGCATTAAATTATCTTCTAACGACACGTAAAATTGCGAACTACCAGGATCTCCTTGACGTCCGGCACGTCCACGCAACTGTCTGTCTACTCGTCGAGAATCGTGACGTTCTGTACCTACGATGGCCAAACCACCTGCCTTTTTAACCTCGTCGGATAATTTAATGTCGGTACCACGACCCGCCATGTTTGTTGCAATAGTAACGATGCCAGCATCTCCTGCTTGGGCAACGATATCGGCTTCTTTTTTATGGAGTTTCGCGTTTAATACGTTGTGAGTCACGTTGCGAATACCTAACATTCGACTTAATAATTCGGATATTTCTACAGAAGTCGTACCAATAAGTACAGGTCTTCCTGCGGCAGATAAATCTGTTACCTCGTCGATAACCGCATTGTATTTTTCGCGCTTAGTCTTATAAATTTTGTCTTCGCGATCGTCACGTGCAATAGGACGGTTGGTAGGTATCTCTACCACATCTAATTGATAAATCTCCCAAAGTTCGCCTGCTTCTGTTACCGCTGTACCTGTCATACCAGATAATTTGCGATACATTCTAAAATAATTTTGAAGAGTAACAGTAGCAAATGTCTGTGTTACTGCTTCTATTTTTACGTTTTCTTTGGCCTCTATTGCTTGGTGCAAACCATCGCTATAACGGCGACCGTCCATAATACGGCCTGTTTGCTCATCTACAATCATAACTTTATTTTCCATGACCACATATTGTGTGTCTTTTTCGAATAAAGTATAGGCTTTAAGCAATTGATTCATCGTGTGAATTCGCTCGCTTTTAACCCCAAAATCTTTAAAAAGCTCTTCTTTAAGCTCGGCTTCTTTTTCTGGTTCTAAACCTTGATCCTCAATTTTTGCTATTTCTGTACCAATCTCTGGCATTACAAAAAAGTCTGGGTTGTCTTCGCCCGATAAAAAATCTATTCCTTGATCTGTAAGCTCTATTTGATTGTTTTTTTCTTCTATTACAAAGTACAATTCCGCGTCTATCTTAGGCATTTCACGATTGTTGTCCTGCATATAAAAGTTTTCTGTCTTTTGCAGTAGCAACTTAATTCCTTCTTCAGATAAGTACTTGATAAGTGCTTTGTTTTTAGGCAATCCGCGATATACTCTCAACAGTTGTATCCCACCTTCTTTTGTCTCGCCGGCAGAAATCAGTTTTTTGGCCTCGGCCAATACGCCTGTTAAATACTTGCGTTGTACATCTACTATATCTTGAATTTTTGGCTTAAGCTCGGTAAACTCATGACGATCGCCTTGCGGAACCGGTCCTGATATAATAAGTGGAGTACGTGCGTCGTCAATTAATACAGAATCGACCTCATCTACAATTGCATAATGATGTGGGCGTTGTACTAAATCGTCTGGTGCATGCGCCATATTATCACGCAGATAGTCAAAACCAAATTCGTTGTTGGTTCCGTAAGTGATATCCGAATTGTAAGCGGCACGTCGTTCGGGCGAATTAGGTTTGTGATAATCGATACAATCAACACTTAACCCGTGAAACTCAAAAATAGGAGCCATCCACGCGCTATCACGTTTTGCCAAATAATCATTTACAGTTACCAAGTGAACACCGTTACCCGCCAAACCATTAAGATATACAGGTAAGGTTGCTACTAGGGTTTTACCTTCCCCTGTATGCATTTCGGTAGCTTTCCCTTGATGTAGCGCAATACCACCAACAAGCTGGACATCGTAATGTACCATGTCCCATGTAATTTCTTTTCCTGCTGCGTCCCAAGAATTTGCCCAATGTGCCATGTCTCCATCTAAAGTTACATAGGTTTTTGTTGCAGATATTTCTCTATCAAAAGTGCTTGCTGTTACGGTTAATGTTTCGTTTTCTTTAAAGCGTTTTGCTGTTTCTTTAATCACTGCAAAAGCCTCTGGTAAAAGCTCGTCCAGGGTTTCTTTTTCTACTTCGTAAAGCGTGTCTTTTAACGCATCAATTTGAGCGTAATAGTTCTCTTTTTCGTTAATGTCTGAGGTTTCTTCTGCTTGAGCTTTTAGAGATTCCATCTCTTTCTTTCCTTCGGCTTGAGCTTCTTTAATTCGAGTTCTGAAGGTGTCAGATTTGGCGCGCAACTCGTCCATAGAAAGACCTGCTATAGCTGCCTCCTGCTCTTTTATTTTATTTAAAGTTGGCTGTAATTCGCCTATGTCTTTTTTGGATTTGTCTCCAACAAATACCTTTATTACATTGTCTAAAAGGCCCATATAAATTTATTTATTTCACAACCTCTCGAATTAGCCCAATTACAGGGGTCATTTCTAAGGTTGTGCAAAAAAAAAGCCTCGTGAGAGACTTTCTTATATTATTAATCCAGTTTAGTATTCATCCTCATTCCAAAGATAATCATCGTCGGTGGGATAGTCTGGCCAAACTTCATCTATTGAATCGTATGAATCACCTTCATCTTCGATGGCTTGAATATTCTCTACAACTTCTAAAGGGGCTCCCGTACGAATTGCATAATCTATCAATTCGTCTTTGGTAGCAGGCCAGGGTGCATCACTTAAATATGACGCTAATTCTAAAGTCCAGTACATAGCACTTACTAAGTTTTATTTTGTGCAAAAATAATTTTTTAGACGAAATAGTCAAGTAAAATCTAAGTTATTTCTGCTTTATTCGAAAGAACGTTTTTTTAGCCTTGTAACTTATTGAGTATCAATAAGTTAAAAATGAACAAAAAAAATAAAATTCTAAAGCTTTTTAGGAATCCACTTAATTTCTTCGGCTTTTAGTTCATTAGTCAACATCCGTGCCAATACAAAAAGGTAGTCAGAAAGTCTGTTTAGGTATTTTAAAACACTCGAATCGACAGTTTCTAACTCGTTTAATTGAGTTGCTAATCGTTCGCCACGACGACAAACACAGCGTGCAATGTGACAGAATGACACCGTTTGATGCCCGCCAGGTAATACAAAATGTGTCATTGGAGGCAATTGGCCATCCATTGTATCCATTTGCATTTCTAAATCTGCAATATCTTCGGGAGATATTTTTGGAATATTAAGGCGGTCTTTACCGCTTTTAAGCGTTGTTTTTTCAGGATCGGTCGCTAGAATTGCACCCACAGTAAATAGGCGATCCTGAATTTTTATCAATGCTGTTTTATACACTTGATCAATCTCCTGATCACGAATGAGTCCTATATAAGAGTTGAGTTCGTCTATTGTGCCATAGCACTCAATTCTGATGTGATGTTTAGGTACGCGCGTACCGCCAAAGAGGGCTGTGGTACCTTTATCTCCTGTCTTGGTGTAAATCTTCATGAGACGATTTTCGCTTGGCTTGATACCTTTTTCTAAAGGTTTTGTTTTTTCTATTACGACTGCTAGTAGCATTCGTCTGATTCCAAAGGTACAATAAGATAATTAGGAGGATAGCGCCTCCAATCAAGATATATGGGTTAGATAAAATTGTTGTCACTTTTATTTGGTTCGAACGTCTGTTTCTATCATACCATCCTTGAGTCTAATAACTCGGTGTGCATGCTTGGCAACGCTTTCTTCGTGCGTTACGACAATCACGGTATTTCCCTTAGCATGAATCTCGTCAAAAAGAGCCATGATTTCTAAACCAGTTGTGGAGTCTAGGTTACCTGTAGGTTCATCGGCCAATATTATAGAAGGATTGTTAACCAAGGCACGGCCAACAGCCACACGCTGGCGTTGTCCTCCCGAAAGCTGGCTAGGCTTGTGATTCATTCGATCTTCTAAACCAACGTCTTTGAGTATTTGTGATGCACGAATTTTACGCTCTCCCTTTGATGCTCCTGCATAAACCATAGGTAGCGCAACGTTTTCTAAAGCTGTAGTTCTTGGAAGTAAATTAAAAGTCTGAAACACAAATCCAATTTCTTTGTTTCTGATTTCGGCCAATTGGTCATCGGTCAAATTACTTACATCCTCCCCATTTAGCTCGTAGGTGCCCCCAGTTGGGGTGTCTAAACAACCTAAAAGGTTCATCAAAGTAGATTTACCCGAACCCGAAGGTCCCATAAGTGCTACATAGTCGCCTTTTTCGATATCGAGATCGATACCTTTTAAAACTTTTACAACTTCTGGGCCTAATGGGAAATCTCTTATTATGCCTCTAATTTTAATTACTAAACTCATAAGTACGGTTAGCGATTACAATGTAAATTACTTTTTTATCTTAATATTAGACGCACCACAGGTCAAGTTGTTACAAGCGCAAAACAAAATGTTGTTTGGGCTGCTCTTTTCTAAAAAATAACCACCCCCAATTATAGCTATCGATGCTCACTGTTACCCGTGGATGCTGGCATAACAGTTGCCAAACTTCGGTCATTTGTGGAGACCAATATATATCGTCTAATAGGATTAGACTGTTATTATGTATCAATGGCAATAACCCTTCAAAATTAGCCAAGGTCTGTTCTTTATTATGACCCCCGTCTAGATAAACCAGATCAAAAGATTGTGTGTTAGAAGATAAAAATTGGTTAAACGGTTTATTGTAAACTTCAATGTTTTTTAATTCTAATTGATCAAAATACTCTTGTGCAATATGAGCCGTGTTTGTGCAACCTTCGACAGTAACGACACTTGTTTTTGAAACATTTGCCATAGTAACAGTTGCTTTCCCCACAGATGTGCCAAGTTCTAAAATTTGCCGAATTTCTAAATAAGGAATAAGTTTTCTCAATAAGGTTCGTTGCTTCTTTTTGATTCCAGCAATTTTAAAAATAGCACTTAGGGTGCGATTATCACCCATGTAGCCAGATCCTGCTCCAAGATCGGTAACTTGAATGCTGCGATTATCTTTGCTCGCTAAGGCATCAAACTTAGCCTCTGTAGCCGTAATGTCCCCGTTGCTTTTGTGCCGTATACATTTGGTGAGTAAATCAAAAATAAATGGGGAGTGTACGCTGTGTTTGTTTTTAGAGCGCCATAAAAAGAGTAAATAGCTTTTTACTTGATACCACATTAGCTTTCTAATTTGGAAGACAACTCAAACCAGCGTTCTGTTTTTTGCTCAAGGTCCTTAAGCATTTGCTGAAGTTTTTTTGATTGTTCGTCAATTTGGCTCATATCCCATTCCTTAACAGAAAATTGTTCTTGTAAGGCCGTAGATTCTCGCTCGAGTTTAGCAATCTCTCTTTCTAAGCGCTGAAATTCTTTTTGCTCTTTATAACTCAATTTAGCTTTACCCTCTGTTTGCTTCCATTGATTTTTTTCTTTCTTCGCCTGATTTCCTTCTGGCGGTTTGCTGTCTTCGTACGTTCTGAAATCTGAATAATTACCTGGAAAATCGTCTATTACTCCTTGTCCTCTGAAGACAAACATATGATCTACAACCTTATCCATAAAATAACGATCGTGAGATACAACAATCAAACAGCCGGGAAAATCTAAGAGAAAATTTTCTAGTACATTGAGCGTTACGATGTCGAGATCGTTGGTAGGCTCATCGAGAATTAAAAAATTAGGATTACCAATAAGAACAGTACATAAATAAAGTCGCTTGAGTTCTCCACCACTTAGTTTTTCGACAAAGTCGTATTGTTTTTTACGGTCGAATAAAA
>QIIH01000009.1 GCA_003229235.1 Flavobacteriales bacterium
ATATATTACGCCTTCAACGATGGCAAACACACTTACTAACCCGTTTAAAATACCGAAGCTTAAAAAAGCTAAAACCAATGAAGCGACCAACATGAGAGCACCTTCTCGATTATAGCCTAATATAAATTTATGAACCCCAAAACTACCAACGATAATTGCCAAAATACCAACCAGCACCTTTTTGTTGTCCTTTGTAGATCTTACCTCGTTCCAGCTTTCTCTGATGTTTTTTGCTGCATCTTTTGCTGTATCACTAGCTTCCCCAGCCGCTTCTTTTGCTGCGTCGGCAGCAGTATTAAAACCATCTTTTAAATCGTCACCAAAATTATTATCATCGCTCATAGTGTCTGTTTTAAATTTACTATATAAAAGTAATCAAAATTTATAAAAATTCGCTGTCTATAGGTTCCCAGAGTTCTATTTTGTTTCCTTCCGGGTCGAGTATCCAGCCAAATTTGCCGTATTCATATTCTTCTACCTTGCCAACTACAGTAACACCTTCTTCTTTAAGAACTGCGAGTAGTTTGTGTAAATTTTCGACGCGAAAATTCATCATAAATTGTTTCTCACTTGGCTTAAAATATTGTGTGTCTTCTTTAAAGGGGCTCCATTGAGTAGAACATTTGTTACCCTGTTCGTCCTTCCACCAGAAAGTACATCCATAGGCATCTGTGTTTAGTCCTAAATGGTTTTTGTACCAGTCTTTGATCGCATCTGGGTCTTTCGTTTTAAAGAAAAACCCTCCTATCCCTGTTACTCTATTTTTCATATGTCGCTAAATTTGGAAAGAATCTTATCTACTATTGTCTGTGCTAGTTTACGCCTACTTTCTATAGTCCAACCAGCAATATGCGGGCTTAAAATTACATTGTTAAAACTCATGAGTTGGGAAAGAGCCAAAGGTATTTTGTCTTTTTTAAAAAGAGTTTCGAACGAACTTTTTTCGTATTCTAAAACATCGAGACCGGCGCCCAAGACTTTACCAGATTTAAGCGCGGCGACAAGATCGGATGTCACTACACTTTTACCTCGAGCAGTATTAATAAAGTAAAATGGTTCGCTAAATGAGTTGATAAACCTAGCATCTATCATTTTGTCTGTAAGAGGCGTCCAAGGCGTGTGTAAACTTAGTACTTGAGCCTCTTTTTTAAGGGTTTCTAGCGAAACTTGCGTAGCATTTTTGTCGCCTACATTTTCTTTAATATCGTAACAAATCACCTTGCAATCAAAGCCTTGCAGTCTTTTAGCAAATGCTTTACCCATATGGCCATATCCAATAATTGCTATAGTTTTTCCTTCTATTTCTGAACCACGATTTTGTTCGCGATTCCAATTGCCTGTTCTTACTTGAGTATTTGCTGATAGTAAATTATTAGTGAGCGCTAAGAGCATTCCTAAAGCATGTTCGCCTACGGCAGAACGATTCCCTTCCGGAGCAGAAAACAATGCAACACCAAGTTCAGTTGCTGCTTTGGTATCTATACTCTCTAAACCGGCGCCTACACGCGCGATAAATTTTAAATTTTTGGCTGCCTTTAAAAAAGCTTCATCGATGGTAATCCGGCTTCTTACAACGATTCCGTGATAGGGAGCAATTTTAGCTAAAACTTGATCGTAATTACTAGTAAAATCCTGATCGTTTTTAAATCCTGCAGCGTTGAGTTGCTCAAGAAGCAACGGATGATTATTATCTAAGTGCAGAATTTTCATTCGTTCTATATTTCTGGATAATTGGTTTGGGTTTTCTCATGGATTACCTCCCCAGTGTGCTTTGCACTCAATTTTTCGAACAACAATAAATGTACCTCTTGATTGTTTTGTGTCTTCGGGAAGTGTTCTACACCTTTTGGGACTACTATGATTTCACCTTCGTTTACAATTTCTACGCGATCTCTAAAATGCATCTCTAAAGTTCCCTTTTGAACCATAAATAGTTCGTCTTCATCTGGGTGTGAATGCCACACAAATTCGCCCTTAATTTTAGCCAAGATAACTTGCATATCATCTACAGTTGCGATTCTTCTAGGATGCCAGTGATCTGAAAATAGGTCAAACTTTTCGGCAAGATTTATTGGTGTCATAATTTATTTAATATTCAAACAAAGTACGAATTTCGTCTGTAATTTTAATAGGTTTTTGAGTACTAGTGTTTAGCAAGCACCAGGTAGTTTTGGCATGCATTATTAGCTTGGCATCTTTTATGCGAGAAATTTCAAAGCTTCGTTCGCTGCGCACGCCTTCGTTTTTACTCACCCAAGTTTTTAATTGTAGCTGTTCGCCTAAAAAGGTTGCTGCTTTATAATGTACGTCATGGTGTAGTACATACCAGATGTATTGCTCACGCATGGTCTCTGTGCTTCTTTTTTGCCAATGTTGGGTGGCAGCCTCCATGCACCATTGCAAATAAGCTAAGTTGTTTACATGATTGCGGTCGTCGATTACCTCTTGGGTAACAGTAATATCGACAGTAAATATTTCGGGAGTCAAAACTGAAGGATTAGCTTCGAGATATAGAAGAATAAAAAGATACCAAAAATGTCGTTACTGGTTGTGATAAAAGGGCCTGTTGCAATCGCTGGGTCGATGCCGCGTTTGTCCAGAATTATAGGTACAAAGGTTCCGATTAAGGCAGCAATAATAATTACCGTGAGCATCGAAAGGGCAATAGTGAGGCTAAACGCAATGTCGTAGTTCATTATAAAACCGAATATAATCACAAGAGCACCTAATGCGAGCCCGTTTATTAGGCTTAACCCGACTTCTTTAATCAATCTGCTCAACAAACTTCCTTTTACGATATCGTTGGCCAAACCTTGCACAATAATCGCACTAGATTGTACCCCAACATTTCCTGCCATTGCCGCAATTAAGGGCGTAAAGAAGAATAGGCGTTTTACCTGAGGGTCGTCCATTAATTCTCCGAAGTCTTCTAGAATAAAAACACTGGCCAATCCTCCAAAAAGCCCTAAAACTAACCAAGGTAAGCGCGCTTTGGTGAGTTGAAAAATGGAGTCATCGGCTTCTACCTCTTGGGTAATTCCTGCCGCGAGTTGATAATCTTTCTCTGCTTCGTCTTTTATATAATCTACAATATCATCTATCGTTACACGCCCCAATAGTATACCATTGTGGTCTACAACTGGTAGTGCTTCTAGATCGTATTTTTGCATGATTCTGGCTACTTCATCGCCATCTGTATTCACGGTAACGGAGTCTACCTTATCGATGTAAATCTCTGAGATTTGTGTTCTTTCGGTGGCCGTTAAAAGATCTTTTAGCGACAAACGCCCTATTAGCTTCCCTTCTTTGTCGGTCACATAAATAGAATGTACACGAGTCACGTTTTTGGCCTGATCGCGCATCTCTCTTACGCAGCCTGCGACTGTCCAATCTTCCATTACTTGAACTAGTTCTTTTGCCATTAATCCACCCGCACTATCGTCCTCATAAGTAAGGAGTTCTAAGATCTCTTCGGCATGCTTTTCGTCGTCGATATTATCGATTACTTCTTGCTGAATTCCTTCGTCCAGTTCGGCCACAACATCTGCGGCATCATCGGTTTTCATCTCGTCGAGTTCTTCGGCGATTTCTTCTGGGGAGAGATTGTCTAAAAGACGCTCACGAACATCTTCGTCCAGCTCCATAATGGCGTCCGAAGTTGTTTCACTATCGAGTAATTTTATAAGGTAAGTGGCCTGCTTAGTATCTAATTGGTCCAGAAACTCTGCCAAGTCGGCAAAGTGATACTCTTCAAACAATTTAACCAGCTCCTTATCGTTCTGCTGACCAATAAATTGTTCAACCTGAGAGACCAGTTCATCTGTTATCTGAAATGCCATCCTTCTCTAGTTTTTGAGTGAGTTCCACAAATTTCGATACGGATAATTGTTCCGGGCGAAGCCCAAAGATACTATCTTCTTTCAATTTATCACTTAAATCAAAAGATTTTAAGCTGTTGCGTAAGGTCTTGCGACGTTGATTAAAACTGGTCTTGACGACTCTAAAGAAAAAGGCTTCGTCGCAGTCTAATTTAAAATTTTCTTTTCGTGTTAACCTCAAAACACCACTTTCTACTTTTGGAGGAGGATTAAAAACACTAGGAGGTACTGTAAAAAGATATTCAGCAGTGTAAAATGCCTGGGTGAGAACAGATAATATTCCGTACACTTTGCTGCCTTCTTTATGACAAATACGTTGCGCGACTTCTTTCTGGAACATCCCACTAAACTCTGGAATTAAATGGCGCAATTCTAAGGTCCTAAAAACGATTTGTGTAGAGATATTATATGGGTAATTCCCAATAACAGCAAACGAACCGCCGCCGGTAATTTCGGGCAAATTGGCTTTTAAAAAATCGGCTTCAACTATGTCTATCTTTTCGTTATTAAGGTCGTTTAAAAAATGTGTTTTCAAATAATCGATCGACTCAGGATCGATATCCATAGCGATTACTTTTTTATTTTTTTCTAACAGATATTGAGTGAGCACACCCATTCCTGGGCCAACTTCTACAATGGTATCGTACCCTTTAAATGAGAGTGTATTGCCAATTTTAGCTGCGATGTTTAAATCGGTTAAAAAGTGCTGCCCTAGATGCTTTTTTGGTGATACCATGTTTAGTGTTCGCTTATAATTTCAAGCTCGGTTCTAAATGCAATAAACTTGCCTTCAAAGGCTTTACTCTGAGCTCTTAGAGTGGGCGCATCTTCTTTATAATAGTTGTCTAAATGTTCTCGACTTTTAGCCGTGTATTGCACCGAGTAAGTCTCGCCACCCGTTTCTTCTTGGACCAAGACTTTGGTGAGCAGGGCCTTTTCGAATTTTGCGGTTGCTAACATGGCAGGAATATGTTCTTTGCGCATCCATTCTAACCAGGGTTGCTTTATCTCAAGATCGATGTTGATGGTAACGTTGTAAATTATCATGTAGGTAGTGGGAAAAGCATTAATTTATATCGTCTCCACGTAAGTTACGATATCTTTTTCTGGCGTCGACAAAATATATGCTATCGGCAAAATCGAACACAATCTGCTCGTAAAATTCTCGCGCCTTTTCGGGTTGTGCCAATTTAAAATCGTACAAACGGGCTAAATGATAAACGGCATCATCTGCTATAATGTCTTGCCTAAATGTCTCAACTATTTTGAGATAATTGGCTTCGGCTGCACTATAATTTTCTGTAAGCTCATAAAGTTGGGCTTGCTTGTAAAGTGCTTCGTCTTCGATTGATTCGCCTTTGTGGTCGTTTAAAATACCATCTAAAAGGGCGATAGCCTCGGCATTTTTGCGCTGTACCCCTAGCAAATCTGCTTTAGCATATTTTTTTAAAGCGGTTTGAGTACTGTCTTCTACAGAATTGTCTGAGATAAGTAGGCTCAATTCCATCGCATCGTTGGCTATAAGCTGTGATGTCGATTTTTTAAGAACGTCTAACTGAATTTGAGACCATTTAAAATCGCCTTTAAAATAACTAGTTCGCGCTACTTTAAAACGTGCTTTTTGAGCGAGTACATTGCCCTCTACTTTCTTCTGAATTTGAGAATAGTAAATTAACGCCTGATTAAATTTTTCTGTAAACACCAGAATATCTGCTAATTCCATTTTAACACGAGATTCTTGAAAACGATTTAACTTCTTTTTTAAAAGTGCTTTAAGGTTCTCTATTGCCTCATCAGTCTTGGCCATAGAGAAAGCCAAATAATGATTATAATCTATTTGCAGGGTATGTGTATTGGTTCCTAGACCATAGGTTTCGAATAATGCATTAAAGGCATTTACAATTTTCTGGGGATTAGATTCTGTTTTAATCAAAATCGCCATGCGTTGTCTGTGGGCTTCAAGTTGTTCTTGTTCTATTTCGCTCATCTCAATGGCATACTCATAAATATCGATTGCCATTTCGTACTGCTCAGCCTCTGTAACAATGCCGGCAAGTTCGATTATATGATCTAAAGTAGAAGAGTCTCTTTTAAAAATTGCTTTTTCTTGCGCAAAGGCCTTTTTATATTCGCCTTGTTGTACAAATAGCCAACTGAGTAATTCATTATATACCAGCTTAGGGTCCTGTTGTGACCGCTTAATAAGTATCTTTTTTAAAATTTGATTTGCCTCGTTATCGGGATCATCAGATATGTATTGTTCAAAATTTCGCTTGGTAAAGCTGTTATATTTGGGCCTTTTGACAAGGGCATCTATATATTTGGTAAACATGTTTTTAAACGCTCCCATTTCGCCATAAATTCTGGCCAACTGAAAATTAAAATCGGCGTTAGGCGAGAGTTCCATTCCACGCTCATACGATTTAACCGCCCATTCGAGCAGGCCGTATTTGTCAAAATTATCGCCAATAAATAGAGCATAATTTGGACGTATCTCAATGCCCTGATATGCTAGATTATAATAATGCTGAGCATCCTGGTCTAACCCTTGTAGTTGGTAATTGTAGCCAAGTTCGATAAAGAGTTGCGGCGGCGAAGCTTTGCCACTTACTTTATCCAGTAGCAGGCTTTGAGCAATATCATATTGCTCTAACTGTTGGTGCGTTGCTACTAATGCATTAAAAATATCGAGACGTCTAGGGTTTTTGTCGTAGATACTTTGATAAATTCTTAAGGCTTTATCGTATGAGCCTTCTTCGTAATATCTTTTAGCCAAAGCGTCGATCTGCCCAAAAGAAATTTGAGCAACTAACAAACATATAATAAACCACAGCGAACGCATAGGGTAAAGATAGTATTTGATTTCTTAAACCTAAGTTAAGGAGTCTCAAAAAACGAGCCGTAAATTATCTCAAAATTAAAATACTTTGAAACTCAGGTTTGAATGTTGATACGGTTATGAAATCATATCGAAACCACAGTAGGGCACCAATACATCTGGAATTTTGATTCCTTCTGGGGTTTGATAATTTTCAAGAATGCCTGCTAAAACTCGTGGCAAAGCAAGTGCGCTACCATTTAAAGTGTGAGCCAGCTTAATTTTACCATCACTATTTTTAAAGCGCAATTTCATGC
>QIIH01000036.1 GCA_003229235.1 Flavobacteriales bacterium
AGACGATGTCTGCATACGACAAAGACTTTAGTGATGCTATTTATGGAGTAGAAGACGACAGTCGTTATGTGACCGAATCTAGGTTACAGCGAATGTTAGATCACGAAACCAACTTGATTGAGCAGCGTATCTCACGAGAAAAGCATCCTGATAAAGTGTTTTTTACCTATGCAAATACTGTCACTACTATCGATTTTGCTAAGAAATATAAGGGACATGGCTGGGTAGGTATAAAATATCAAATAGCACCAGGTGATCCCTATAACACTATTCTTTTGCATATTCGTTTTCACGAAAACGATGCGCGGTTGCAACAAATTACTTTAGGAAAATTAGGAGTGAATTTGATTTATGGCGCGTATTATAAACGCGATCAACCAAAAAAATTACTTAGGTATTTATACGATCATTTAGATAAGGATCAGATCGAAATCGACACAATTAATTTCTCAGGCCCTGTTTTTGAAAAGGTTGACAACCGTTTAATGAGTTTACAGTTGATCAAAAATGGCATGACAGAGGCAGTCATCTTTGGCCCTGACGGAAACAATATTCTTCCTGCCCGAATTTTATATAAAAAAAATATTTTAGCGCTACGCGGAAGCTTTAGACCTGTAACAAAGGTTAATATTGACATGTATGAGAAGTCACTCAAACATTTTAAAGAAGAAAACCGAGTAGATCCGGCGCGCACACTAAGCATCTTCGAGATTACCCTATCTAACCTTAGGGCGGAGGGCGAAATTGACGAAGAAGATTTTATGGACCGCGCGAGACTTCTATGTTCTCTTGGTCATACAGTGCTTATTTCTAACTTTCAGGAGTACTACAAACTGGTAGAATACTTCTCTAATTATACCCGAAACCGTATTGGTTTAGCTATGGGGATAAACAACTTGGTAGATGTATTTGACGAGAAATATTATCGTCATTTAAGTGGTGGTATACTTGAGGCTTTTGGAAAGCTCTTTTTTAAAGATTTAAAAGTGTATCTCTACCCTATGCGCAAAGAAAACGGCGAATATGTTACTAGCGAAAATCTAAAGGTACATCCTCGTATGAAAGAACTTTATAAGTTCTTTAAATATAATGGTAAACTTGTTGATATAGAAGACTTTGACCCAGAAATTATGGGTATTTTCTCTCGAGAAGTTCTAAGAAAGATAGAGCAAAACGAACCGGGTTGGGAAGAAATGCTTCCTGAAGGAATTGATACTATTATTAAAGAAAAAGGCCTATTTAACTATAAACCTGCCAAAGCACTTTCTTAATTACAAATCGATTACACAGTTAAGCGACTAAACTAAAAAATGTTGATGCGTTGATTTGTTTAACCGTCCTTATTTTTTCATTCTTCGATTAAACAGTTAAACGATTACACGATTACACAATAATCAATAGTCAATAATCATTTGTTTATTTCGCCTTCAGGAGGTCTAATATCTGCTGCGCATGCACCTTCGTCTTTACTTTATCAATTACATGAGTAACCACTCCGTTTTCATCAATTAAGAAGGTTTTACGGTGAATCCCATTGTATTCACGCCCCATAAATTTCTTTAAACCCCATACCCCAAAAGCATTAATCACATCTTTTTGAGTATCGGCAAGTAGCGGAAACTGAAAATTATATTTATTTCTAAATTTGGATTGCTTTTTCTCTGTATCAGCACTTACTCCAAGAATCGAAAAGCCCAAATCGCTAAGTTCTTTATAATGATCTCTTAAATCACAAGCTTCTGCCGTACAACCCGGTGTACTTGCTGCTGGATAAAAGAAAACAATTAATTTTTGCCCTTTCAAATCGTTTAAATCTACAGAATTGCCCTCTTGATCAGAAACTGCAAAATGCGGCACGTTATCCCCTACTTTAAGTGTATTCATTTAGCTACTTTTGTGTAAAAATAAGCATTAATGATCAAGCAGGAAAAAGTAACCTTTACAATTAATACCTTGGATGAGCTATATCCGCAAGTCCCAATTCCTTTAGATCATAAAGACCCCTATACCTTATTAATTGCTGTCTTAATGTCTGCGCAAAGTACCGATGTGCGTGTAAATTTAATTACTCCAAAACTTTTTGCCATTGCAGATAACCCGCATGATATGGTAAAATTAACTGTTGAAGAAATTAGAGAGATTATCAAGCCCGTGGGTTTATCACCTATGAAGGCAAAAGGGATTCATGGCTTATCAGAAATGATGATTGAAAAACATAATGGCCAAGTTCCGCAGAGTTTCGAGGCCCTAGAAGAATTTCCTGCTGTTGGGCACAAAACCGCTAGTGTCGTGATGTCTCAGGCTTTTAATGTTCCAGCATTTCCGGTAGATACGCATATTCACAGACTCATGTATAGATGGGGATTTACGAATGGCAAAAATGTAGTCCAAACAGAAAAAGACGCCAAGCGATTGTTTCCAAAAGACCTTTGGAACAAACTGCATTTACAAATAATTTGGTACGGAAGACAATATTCTCCGGCGCGTGGATGGAATCTCGAAAAGGATATAATTACCAAAACGATAGGCAGAAAAACTGTTTTGGATGCATATCATAAAAAAACCCGCTAAAAAGCGGGTTTTTCCAAAGTTTAGTTTAGAAGTGCTTCAAACTTCAATTTATTATAATTTATAACACTTAAAGCCTTAGAATAATCCAGAAGGTACTTAATCGTCTCTTCTTTTGGGACCAGTTTAGTCACGTCGTCCCGGCGTGAAGTTTTAGAGTACATTTTTTGCATAGAACGTTGTTTTGAAGTTAATGTTTCTAAATAACGAACCAAAAATGTATTTATTGTATCAGTTTGTCAAAATTATATTATGCTTATCTATTACCTTACGTAAATTAATAAGTGCATAACGCATACGTCCTAAAGCAGTATTAATGCTTACCCCTGTCTGTTCTGATATCTCTTTAAAGCTCATGTCTTTATACATGCGCATTACCAGCACCTCACGTTGATCGTCTGGCAACTCTAAAATGAGTCGTTTTACATCGCTAGCGACCTGATCTTTTATGATTGTTCTCTCTGCATTAAGTGAGTCGTCCGAGAGCACAGAAAAAATATTAAAGTCGCCATTGTTCTCAAACTTAGGCATACGATTGTTTTTTCTAAAGTGGTCTATCACCAAATTATGAGAGATACGCATAACCCAAGGCAAGAACTTACCTTCTTCGTTATAACGGCCTCGTTTTAAGGTTTTTATCACTTTAATAAAAGTGTCTTGAAATATATCTTCGGCCACATCCCTATCAAAAACCTTTGAATAGATGAAGCTAAAAATTCTTTCTTTGTGTCTTGTGATGAGTTCGCTTAGTGCAGATTCATCGCCTTTCATGTACGCACTTACTAGTGTAGCGTCACTGGTTAAGTTACATTTCATATTAATACTTCATTAAGATCAAAACCCTATGGGTTCTGTAGATTTATCTAATTCGAAAGTAAAAATATGCTATAGGCAATAAAATTTTTGTGAGTTAATGTTCGTAAATATAACAACAAAGAATTAACAAAAGCAAAAAAAATATCACATATTGTTCAAAATATTATTGATTGGTTCACAATAAATCCCCATTTCAAAGTGGTATCTTTGCACTGTTTTTTAAGCCATTTCCCTTTGAATTCATCAAAAATCGATACTAAAAAGAATATCTATATCAAAGGTGCAAAACTGCATAACTTAAAGGATATCGATGTCGTTATACCACGTAATAAACTAGTGGTTATCACTGGTTTATCTGGTTCAGGGAAGTCTAGTTTGGCATTTGACACACTTTATGCCGAAGGGCAGCGTCGCTATGTTGAGAGCCTTTCTTCGTATGCCAGACAATTTTTAGGTCGTTTAAGCAAACCAAAAGTAGATTCGATTAAAGGCATCGCTCCTGCTATTGCGATTGAACAAAAAGTGAATTCCACCAACCCTCGTTCTACTGTTGGCACAAGTACCGAAATTTACGATTATCTTAAACTGCTTTTCACTCGTATTGGCAGAACCTATTCTCCGGTAAGTGGCAAAGAGGTAAAAAAGCAAACCGTAAGTGATGTTTTAGATTATGTTAAGACGTATAACGAAGGTGACAAATTGCTCTTACTTTCTCCTATTGTACTCGAAGAGGGTAGAACAATGGAAAACAAGCTCAAAGCCCTACTACAGCAAGGGTATGCAAGGGCCATGTGCTCAGACAAGGTTATAAAAATTGAAGAGGCACTTGAGAAAACTACATTAACTTCCTGCGACTTAGTAGTAGATCGTATCGTAGTCAAAACAGACGACGAAGACTTTTACCATCGTTTAGGAGATGCTATAGATATTGCATTTTACGAAGGCAAGGGTGATGTTTTTATATACGCTCTTTCTGATCAAACAAAAGAAAACTTTAACAATCGTTTCGAATTAGACGACTTGGTCTTTTTGGAGCCAAACATGCATTTATTTAGTTTTAACAACCCGTATGGCGCATGTAATCGCTGCGAAGGCTATGGAGATGTTATTGGCATCGATCAGGACCTAGTGGTGCCAAATACTGGCCTATCTGTATTTGAGAATGCCGTTTTCCCATGGCGGGGAGAAAGCATGAGCTATTATAGAGATCAATTAGTAAATAGCGCATATAAATTTGATTTCCCGATTCATAAGCCTTGGTTTGAGCTCAGTTCAGATCAACAGCAACTCGTTTGGGACGGTAACGAGCACTTTCAAGGGCTTTCAACCTTTTTTACAGAGTTAGAGTCTAAGAGTTATAAAATTCAGAATCGTGTGATGCTCTCTCGCTATCGCGGAAAGACCCGTTGTGGTTTATGTAATGGGAAACGATTACGACCTGAAGCAAATTATGTAAAAATACAAGGCAATGCTATTTCTGATTTGGTTGAATTACCATTAAACAAGGTGAGTGCCTTCTTTTCTCAACTTGAGTTAAACGATCACGATGCCACAGTTGCAAAGCGATTACTACTAGAAATTAGCAACAGACTTCTCTTTTTGAGTAATGTTGGGTTAGATTATCTCAATCTTAATCGAAAGTCTAACACCTTATCGGGTGGAGAATCTCAACGCATTAACTTGGCAACGTCGCTTGGGAGTTGCCTAGTAGGTTCTATGTATATCTTAGACGAACCAAGTATTGGTTTACACCCAAAAGATACCGAGCAACTTGTAGGGGTTTTAAAATCGCTTCGTGATTTAGGAAACACCGTAATAGTTGTAGAACACGACGAAGATATCATGAAAGCCGCCGACTCCATCATTGACATTGGCCCTGAAGCTGGGACTTTCGGGGGCGAAGTTGTAGCCGTTGGCACTTATGAGCAAATACTTGCTTCAGACTCATTAACAGCCAAGTATTTAAATCAAGAGCTGCAAATTGCTGTTCCCAAAAAGCGAAGAACTTCCGAGCAATGGATACAAATAAAAGGCGGGCGACAGAACAACTTAAAAAACATCGATGTTGGTTTTCCTGTTGGTTGTTTTTCTGTTGTCACTGGGGTTTCTGGCAGTGGTAAAAGCACGCTGGTAAGAAAAATCTTGTATCCTGCCCTACAAAGAGAATTGGGCGGTTATGGCGAAAAACCTGGGCAGTTCACCGCTTTAGAAGGCGATTTTAAACAACTAAAAAACATCGAATTTGTAGACCAAAATCCTATTGGGCGGTCTAGCAGATCTAATCCCGTAACGTATATCAAGGCGTATGACGACATAAGAGCCTTGTTCTCAGACCAGAAACTCTCAGATATTCGCGGCTACAAACCCAAGCATTTTTCTTTTAATGTAGATGGTGGGCGTTGCGAAGTGTGCAAGGGAGAAGGCCAAGTAACCATCGAGATGCAATTTATGGCCGATGTGTATTTAGAATGTGATACCTGCAAGGGAAGGCGTTTTAAAAAGGAAATCTTAGAAATTACTGTTCACGAAAAAAACATCGATGCTATTCTTAACATGACAGTAGACGATGCTATTGCGTTTTTTGATTTGCATAGTGAAACCAAAATTCACAATAAACTCAAGCCTCTACAAGATGTTGGCCTTGGCTATGTAAAATTGGGGCAAAGCTCTTCTACCCTATCAGGTGGAGAAGCGCAACGTATTAAACTTGCTTCGTTTTTAATTAAAGGAAACACTAGCGACAAAACCCTTTTTATTTTTGATGAACCCACAACTGGGCTTCATTTTCACGATATTAAGAAATTGCTCGACTCTTTCGAGGCTTTGCTTAATAAGGGACATACTATTATTGTTGTTGAGCACAATTTGGAGCTTATTAAATGTGCCGATTATATTATAGACCTTGGGCCAGAAGGAGGCGAAACCGGAGGTCAAGTTGTTGCCTCTGGCACTCCAGAAGAACTGGTAAAAAGTGATACTTCCTTTACTGCGAAATATCTCGCAGAGAAGCTATAACCCTCTGCTCTTATTCATTAATACATTTTGATACCACCCACAACTATCAGGTTTTTGATAAGATACGGGTTTGGCACACCCTTTGGTTTACTACTAGCGAAAGTCGCTTGCATCTGCAAGCGACTTTTTATTGTTAAGGCCTTATTTTACTGGCATTTACATCTTTGGCACGGTCGTTGTATTATAGTAACTGTAATGCTAGCCAAAATGTATTTACGAATTTAAAACCCTTTTACCATGAAAAAATTAGCACTATTATTCACAGGTCTTTTCTTATTAGCCAGTAGCAATTTGGTCGCCGAGACTAGCGACGAAGAACGCAGATATTATACTAACGATAACCAGTCTTACATTTTTGTAGAAGGCGGGGTAGAGTTTTCGGTTTTTCCAGATGGACAATTCGATTTTGTATATGTAGGACATAACAATAATCTAAGTGTTAGTATTAATACTCCAGGGGTTGGCTTAAACTACAATTCAGGTTATGATTACCAAGCCTATGTACAATACGACGACTATGGCGCAGTAATTCAGATAGAAGATGTAGCTCTTTATTACGACGAATACGGTAGAATTGTTCAAGCTGGGAATGTAGAGATTCGCTACAAC
>QIIH01000147.1 GCA_003229235.1 Flavobacteriales bacterium
ATCTTACGATGCCGGCTTGCTTACCGATGCCTATGTATCAGGTGGGGCTTTCTCTTTAGATGGAGTTCACCCGACGCCAAGAGGATATGCTTATACAGCAAATCTTATTATACAAGCAATTAATGCTAAATACGGAGCTACTATTCCACAAGTAAATGTAGGATCGTATCCGACAGTTACTTTGCATAATAATTAGTAAAGTTTAGAATTTAGAAGTGGGAGCGCCAACGAAAGTTGGCGCTTTTTTTTATCTTACAATCAATTCAACTTAACAAATATGAACACTGTAATTAAATTATTACTTACTGCCGTGGCCGTTGTTGTCTTGGCAAAATTTCTCCCAGGGGCTTCGGTAGATGGTTATGGATCTGCTATTATTGTTGCCATTGTACTTGCCTTACTCAGGCTATTTGTAAAGCCAATATTGGTGATACTCACCTTGCCAATTACGATCCTTACACTTGGTTTATTTTTATTCGTAATTAACGCGATTATTGTATGGATGGCTAGCGAATTACTGGAGGGCTTTGCGGTCTCTAGTCTTTGGTATGCATTACTGTTTAGTATCTTATTATCTATCTTTCAGTCGCTGCTTCACGGGCTGCTAAAAGAAGAAAAGTAATCTAGTGTTATTCAACTAAATAAAGGTTTGTCGGGTGGTGAAAAAAATCGTAATTTTGCCATCCGATTTTTAGTTTAAAAACACCCAATGAATATAAGTAGAAAAGACATAGATAGCCTTAACGCAGTAGTAACTGTAGCTCTTGATAAAGAAGATTATGCTCCAAAAGTAGAGAAAATTCTTAAAGACTATCGCAAGACTGCCAACATCCCAGGATTCAGAAAAGGACATGTTCCTATGGGAATGGTTAAAAAGCAATACGGTAAGGCAGTGCTTGTAGAAGAGATTAACAAGTTGTTACAAGATTCGTTACACAATTATCTTACAACAGAAAAGTTAGACATTCTAGGAAATCCACTTCCTAAAAACGACGATTCTATAGATTGGGAAGCCGATTCGATTAGTTTTGAATTCGAATTAGGTCTTTCTCCAGAATTCGAAGTAAACCTTGCTCCTAAAAAGGCTGTAACTTCTTATAAAATTGTTGCAGACGATACTATGGTTAATAATCAAGTAGCGTCTATTCGTAAGCAATACGGGAAGCTTGTTTCTAAGACAGAAGTTACTGCTAAAGACGAAATAACCGGAACTTTTGTAAACGAAGAAAAAGAAATCGAGAACAGGGCCACTTTTGAATTGGATCGAATTGACGGGAAAAAACAACGCAAGCAATTGTTAGCTGGAAAGGTTGGCGATACTTTGACATTAGCTACTAAGGGCATGTTTAAAGACGATCACGACAACGAACATTTTTTAAAGGTTTCTCATGACGATGCTCACGGGTTAGATGTAGCCGTTACGCTAACTATCGAAGAGGTAAATGAGCGGGAAATGGCCGAATTAAGTCAAGATTTGTATGACAAATTATTTGGTAAGGACGTCGTAAAAGACGAAACCGAATTAAAGCAAAAAATAAAAGAAGATGCCGAACGCCAGTTTGAGCAGCAGAGTGATCAGAAGCTGTTAAATGATGTGGTAGAATCTCTTATAGAAAATACGAAGTTCGATTTACCTGATGCCTTTTTACAACGTTGGATTCAAATGTCTGGCGAAAAAGTATTAACAGAAGACGAGGCAAAAGAAGAATACGAGCGTAGCATAAAAGGGTTACGTTATCAATTAATCGAAGGAAAACTTCGTGCAGATAACAATCTTCAAGTCGGTTTTGAAGAGTTAAAAGAATATTCTAAAGATATGATTCGTTCTCAAATGGCTCAGTTTGGTCAAATGGATTCGTCAGACGAAGAGTTAGATGGCATTGTGGCGCGTATTATGGGCAATGAGGATGAGGTAAAACGCCTTTCCGAACAGCTTAACAGCCAGAAAATGCTCACCTTTCTTAAGGAAAATGCAAAATTAAAGACTAAGGAGATTACGTATGAGAAGTTCATAAAGGAAGCTTATAACCAGAGTTCGACCTAAACTGTAAATTAAATTTTAGGTCGAACTCAGGTTTACAACTAATATCTTTGAATTTAGTTATCTTTATAGGCGTTTAAACTCGATTTAGACGCCTTTTTTGTCACTCAAAAACAGTTAACAATCGATGGATTACCAAAAAGAATTTAAAAAATTTGCGATAGGAGATCAAGGAATTAGCAGCACCTACTACAACAATATTATGAGTAGTATGTATCCTACTAATTTGACCCCAAATATTATCGAAGAACGGCAAATGAATATAGCGATATTTGATGTATTCTCTAGGCTTATGATGGATCGCATCATATTTTTAGGCACAGGGATTAACGATCAAGTAGCTAATATTATTCAAGCACAATTGTTGTTTTTAGAGAGTACAGATTCTTCTAAAGATATTCAGATATATATTAATTCCCCAGGAGGAAGCGTTTATGCTGGCCTTGGTATTTATGATACTATGCAATTTATCAAGCCCGATGTAGCGACAATTTGTACTGGGATGGCTGCCTCTATGGCTGCCGTATTACTTTGCGCTGGAACACATGGCAAACGCAGTGGATTAACACATTCTAGGGTAATGATTCATCAGCCTATGGGTGGCGCACAAGGCCAAGCCAGTGATATCGAAATTACGGCCAGAGAGATTCTTATTTTAAAAGAAGAATTGTATAATATTATTGCAAAGCATACTGGTCAGCCCTACGATAAAGTTTACAAAGACAGTGACCGTGACTATTGGATGAAGTCCGATAAGGCCAAAGATTATGGCATGATTGATGAAATACTTACTCGTAAGTAAGCGTTAATATCTTAGTTTAATACATTAATATGGCAAAAGAAGAATTAGAATGCTCGTTTTGTGGCCGTAAAAAGCCAGAAACCAACTTGCTTATCGCAGGGCTGGATGCACATATTTGTGACCGCTGTATTGAGCAGGCACATGGTATTGTGATAGAAGAAGCCACACATTCTAACAATGAGGAGCTCACCAAAGAGCTTATGCTAAAGAAGCCAATAGCCATAAAAACCTTTTTAGACGAGTATGTGATTGGTCAAGAACATACTAAAAAAGTGATGTCTGTTGCAGTATACAACCATTATAAGCGCTTATTGCAGACACCTACAGACGACGATATCGAAATTCAGAAGAGTAACATTATTATTGTTGGGCAGACAGGTACTGGAAAAACATTAATTGCCAAGACCATTGCTCGTATGCTTAACGTGCCTCTAGCTATTGTAGACGCTACAGTCTTAACAGAAGCTGGTTATGTGGGCGAAGATGTAGAGAGCATTTTAACTCGCCTGTTACAAGCAGCAGATTACAGTGTAGAGAAAGCTCAAAATGGAATCGTATTTATAGACGAAATAGACAAAATTGCTCGCAAGAGTGATAATCCATCCATTACCAGAGATGTCTCTGGCGAAGGAGTACAACAAGCTTTGCTCAAACTGCTAGAAGGCACTGTAGTGAACGTTCCACCTAAAGGAGGGCGTAAGCACCCCGATCAAAAGTTTATCGAGGTAAATACAGAAAACATCTTGTTTATTGCCGGGGGAGCCTTTGACGGAATCGAGCGCACGATTACGAAGCGATTAAACATGCAGGCAGTTGGGTTTAGCGCATCAATGTCTGACGATACCTTCGAACAGGACAATTTGCTTCAGTATATTATCCCGAAAGATCTTAAAGACTACGGATTAATTCCAGAAATTATCGGGCGATTGCCAGTGTTAACACATATGGATCCTCTTGATAAAGGGACATTGCGAGCCATTCTTACAGAGCCAAAAAACGCCATTATCAAGCAATACAAGAAGTTGTTCGAAATGGACGAAATCGACTTTGTAATCACAGAAGAAGCGATGGATTATATCGTAGAAAAGGCCATTGAGTACAAGTTAGGTGCTAGAGGGTTGCGTTCGCTATGCGAAGCTGTACTTACAGATGCGATGTTCGAGATGCCTGGCGGAGATGTTAAAGAGCTGCACGTAACTGCGGAGTATGCTCAAGCAAAACTCAATAAAGAGACTATTAAAAAGCTAAAGGCCGTTTCTTAACCATTCAGTTTAAGTAATTCTTCTAAAAAATCACGGGTATTTGCAAGTCGTGGCACTTTGTGTTGCCCGCCTAATTTATTGTTTTCTTTAAGCCAATCGTAAAAAACTCGTTTTCGCCCAAAGTGAATAGTTGGTGGGTTAAGTGTGGTATTATTATTGCGTTTGGCCTCATAATCACTATTTACTCCTTGCAGAGCAGCGTCAAATAGTTTTGCAAATTGCTCTTTATCTTGCGGAGGGCGTTTAAATTCTATCAGCCATTCATGTGCACCTTTGTCTCTGTCTTTCATAAAAATTGGAGCAGCAGTATAGTCTACTATCTCTGCATTAGTCGCATGGGCTACTTTTTTTAGCGCCTCCTCGGCATTTTCTATGATTAATTCTTCTCCAAATACGTTGATGTGATGTTTGGTACGTCCAGTAACTTTTATACGGTGAGGCGAGGTATTGGTAAAACGTATAGTGTCGCCAATTTTATATCGCCAAAGGCCAGCATTTGTAGTAATTATAATCGCATAGTTTTTACCTACTTCTACTCCGCCAAGCGGAATAACTTTCTGGTCTAAGGTTCCGTAGCTATCCATTGGGATAAATTCGTAAAAAATACCGTAGTCGAGCATGAGCATCAATTCATTACTCTCGTTGGTATCTTGAAGGGCAAAAAACCCCTCGGATGCGTTGTAAATCTCGTAATATTTGAAGTCGTCCCGAGGCAATATTTTTTTGTACTGTTCTAGATAGGGGTCAAAACTAACTCCGCCGTGAAAGTACACTTCTAGATTGGGCCAAATATCGAAGAGGTTGTCTTGGCCTGTGGTGTTCAACACTTCATTTAGTAGTACTAGCATCCATGAAGGAACTCCAGCTAGACTCGTTACGTTTTCATTTAGGGTTTCGTTTACAATGGCCTGCATCTTGGTTTCCCAGTCTGCCATAAGTGAAATTTCACTGCTAGGGGTACTACTAAACTCTGCCCAAAAAGGCATATTATCAATTAAAATAGCAGACAAATCTCCAAAAGCAGTATTGTTGTTTTTATACAGCTCTTTACTGCCACCTAGCCTGAGACTCTTGCCTACAAATAACTGAGAACTCGGATTATTGTTCAGGTACATACAGAGCAAATCTTTACTCGCTGCATAATGACAATCTTCTAAAGACTCTATGCTTACTGGGATAAACTTGCTTTTTCCGCTAGTGGTGCCGCTACTTTTGGCAAACCACTTGATCGGAGTTGGCCAAAAAATATTGTTTTCACCTTCGCGAGACCGAGAGATTCGCGCATGATTATCTTCGTAAGTACTTATGGGTAAACGATCTTTAAACTCGTTATAAGACGATATGCTTGCAAAGTCAAATTCATTGCCAATCTCTGTGTTTCTAGCCTTTTCGAGCAGGCCAAATAGCAATTCCTCTTGAACTTCGTTAGGGTATTTTAAAAAAAGTTCGATCTGATGAAAGCGCTTTTTTAAAACCCAAGTAGCAATAGAATTTACAATCGGTATTGGCATTTTTTAAACTATCTTTATTCTTTAAAAATAGCAATTTTATCAATGAACTCGTTTAAACTTTTTGGATTGAAGCGAAAATTAGGGTTTTTGTATCCGATTGAAGGTTTTTTTGAGTTGCATAGCTTGGCTACGGAACGAAAAAAAGACAAAAAACGGGTTCTAAAGGGTAATTTTTTAGCTAATTGAAAAAATTTAAACGAGTTCAATGACCTACCAAGGTGTTTTAACAAAAATGAAAACTGAATTTTCTGTACCCATTCAGTATTATTTGGTATTTGAATCAGATTTCCTTCATGTAAACCAGTTATTAGGGAAAACCATAACCATACATTTTGATAAATATCAATGTTTAAACTGTTCTTTAGATAAGAAAATTTTTAGGCAAGGCTATTGCTACGATTGCTTTTACGATGTGCCACAGGCAGCAGATTGGATTATTAAGCCAGAACTTAGCAAAGCACATTTAGACATAGAAGAGCGCGATCTGGAGTACGAAAAAAGAGTGCAGTTGCAACCACATATTGTATATCTCGCCAATTCGAGCGAAATTAAAGTTGGGGTTACCCGCAAAGCACAGGTTCCTACTCGGTGGATAGATCAAGGAGCTCATGAAGCCATGGAAATTGTTGAGGTTCCTAACCGGTATTTAGCAGGAATTACAGAAGTCGCATTAAAAGAACACGTAAGCGACAAAACCAATTGGCGTAAAATGCTTAAAAATGAGATTACAGACGAAGATTTAAAAACAAAGCGAGACGAACTTAAAAAGTATATTCCCCAGGAGGTCTTGCAATATTTTGTTGAATCTAATCAAGAAACAGCAATTGAGTTTCCTGTGAATAAGTATCCCTCAACCCCCAAAAGTCTCAACTTGGTAAAAGAAGGAGACTACACTGGGACATTAGTGGGTATTAAAGGCCAGTATTTAATCTTCGAAGACCAAACCGTTTTTAATGTACGCTCCAACGAGGGTTTGGTAGTTTCGATTGTGATTTAAGAGCCTGATTCTGGCGCAATATCAAAACTCAACTCTTCTGCTCCTTTAAGTCCAAATTGCTTCCTGAGAACATACACCGCAGTATACAAAATTGGCGTATCCAAGGCCGCTATTAAGATTTTAAACAAAAACCCGCTTAAAAGAAGGCTCCCAAAAATATCCCAGGATAGTTTATTAAAACTACACAGTAAAAATAGAACGGTAAAGGTGTCTACAAACTGAGAGGTAAAAGTCGAAAAATTATTCCGTAGCCAAAGATGTTTACCCGCAGTGAGTCGCTTCCAGTAGTGAAAAATCTGAATATCAAAATACTGAGCCAAGAGGTATGCCATCATAGATGCAAATACTGCAACAGCTGTGG
>QIIH01000075.1 GCA_003229235.1 Flavobacteriales bacterium
AAGCATCTAAATAAATTTTAGGAGATGGTACTTGATCAATCTTATGCCCTAACTTTTCGAGAAGCAATACTCTATTGGTAATTGCCAGACGCTCGTCTTTCTCTGTATGTTTTTTAGGCCATACTGTTTTTTTGTAAGCGAGTTCTGTATACCATTTGTGATAAGAGATGCTTTGTTTAGGTTTGATTCTTTTGGTTAATAATGCCGAGCCTAACTTTGCATAAACATCGATAACCAAATCAAATTTTTGCTGAATTATCTTTTTGTTGAATTGTTTTCTAGCTTGTTTCTCTTCTGCCATTTGGGGCGTGAACAACCAGACTTTGTCAATAAAAGGATTACCCAGAACTACAGGCTGGGTATTTTCGTTAATCAAATAATGAAGCTGTGCGTTGGGGTGAATTTTACGAAGTAATTCGAAGAGTATGGCTGTGGTAAGTACATCGCCAATCATCTTATGCTGAATTACTAGTATATTCATCTTAAACGGCTACATTATACTCTCTAAGGGCATCGTTGAGAGAAGTTTTTTTGTTGGTGCTTTCTTTGCGTTCACCAATAATGAGTGCACAAGATACCTGAAAGTCTCCTGCTGGGAACGATTTGGTATAACTACCTGGGATTACTACAGATCTGGCAGGAACAAGACCCTTGTATTCTTTAGCTTCACTGCCCGTTACATCAATGATTTTTGTAGAGGCCGTAATTACAACATTCGCCCCTAAAACGGCTTCGCGCTCTACACGAACGCCTTCTACTACAATGCTTCTTGACCCTATAAAGGCGTTGTCTTCTATAATTACTGGTGCGGCTTGTAGAGGTTCTAAAACGCCTCCAATGCCAACACCGCCACTCAGGTGAACATTTTTACCTATTTGGGCACAACTACCTACAGTTGCCCAAGTGTCTACCATGGTACCTTCGTCTACATAAGCGCCAATATTTATATAAGAAGGCATCATAATTACACCGCTAGAAATATAGGCTCCATACCGTGCTACCGCATGCGGAACCACTCGTATGAACCACTCGTATACCCTTTGCTTCATAGCCTCGTTTGAGTGGAATTTTGTCGTGGTATTCGAAAATACCAGCTTCCATAGTTTCCATTTTTTGAATTGGGAAATAAAGCACTACTGCTTTCTTAACCCATTCATTTACTTGCCACCCATTGGCACTAGGTGAAGCACAGCGAAGATCACCTTGGTCTAATAAATCGATTACTTCTCTAATAGCGGCAATAGTGGTCGCATCTTTGAGCAATTCTCTGTTGTCCCAAGCTGCTTCGATAATGGGCTGTAGCTGTGTCATTCTATTTTTTTTGTAAAGATAATGAGCTGATTTAAGAATACAACAGCAATTTTAGTCTACTATTTGCGAAAGCTGTATTTTTGCAGCCAAATGGGAAGACTATTAGCCATAGATTACGGAACCAAGCGCTGCGGTATTGCAGTCACAGATCCTTTGCAAATAATTGCGTCAGGTTTGACTACAGTCACAAATGCAGAATTGATCCCATTTTTAGTAGCTTATTTTAAAGAAGAAACGGTAGATTTAGTCGTTCTGGGAGAACCCACTCGTCATGACGGTACACCTTCTGACGTTGAGGTTAATATCCAAGAGTTTATCGCCGAGTTCTCTAGTAATTTTCCTGAGATGTTAGTGGAGCGCCAAGACGAGCGGTTTACTAGTAAAATGGCCTTTCAGACCATGATTGATGGGGGGATGAAGAAAAAACAACGTCGCGATAAGGCTATGATAGACAAAATAAGCGCTACCATTATTTTACAAGATTTTTTACAAAAGCATACCTCATGATATTTCCAATTGTAGCATATGGTGACCCTATTTTGCGCAAAAAAGCCAAAGAGATAAATGCAGATTATCCAGCCCTCGATACGCTACTCGATTCTATGTTCGAAACGATGTATATGGCAAGTGGAATTGGACTAGCGGCGCCACAAATAAACAAATCGATTCGCCTTTTTATTGTAGATGCAAGTCCTTTTGAAGAAGACGAAGAGCTTTCTGAAAAAGAACGTGAGCTTGTAAGTGATTTTAAAAGAGTATTTATCAACGCTCAAGTTATCGAAGAGACTGGTCCTGAATGGGCTTTTAACGAAGGCTGTTTGAGTATCCCAGACGTAAGGGAAGATGTATTTAGACAAGACACTGTCACTATTGAGTATTACGATCAAGACTTTAAAAAACATACCGAGACTTTTGATGGAATCGTCGCTAGGATAATTCAACATGAATTTGATCATATTGAAGGAATCTTGTTTACCGATAAACTTTCTGCCCTTAAAAAACGTTTGATAAAAGGAAAGCTTGCTAATATATCTAAGGGTAAAGTCGATATCGATTACCGTATGAAATTTCCGAACGCTAAAAAGAAACGTTAAGAGATTTGAATATCTAATTTAAAGCCCGCATATTTGCACCCCGAAAAACAATAAATGTCATTATGAGTTTAGATAAAATTCTTTCCATTTCTGGAAAACCTGGTTTGTATGAGCTTAAAACTCAGACTCGTTCTGGTTTTTTAGCTGAATCGCTACTTGATGGCAAAAAAGTAAGTGTAAGTGCGAGACACAATGTTAGTTTGTTGTCTGAGATTGCTATTTATACTACTTCAGAAGAACTCCCTTTAGGCGAAGTTTTTAATAAAATTATGGACAAGGAAAATGGCGGAGAAGCCATTAGCCATAAGAGTTCTAAAGATCAGTTAGAAGAGTACTTTTTTAATGTATTGCCAGATTATGACGAAGATCGCGTGTATGCTAGTGATATTAAAAAGGTAGTTCAGTGGTATAATTTACTTCAAAAAAAGGGCTTCACAGAGTTTGTGAGTTCAGAAAGTCCTGACGCTTCAGAAGAAGAATAAGACTCAATTTAGCTGTTAATATTTTTAAATAACTTACTTCGATCTCTATCGAGGGAATGGCTATTTTTACGCTATGTACACGAGAGAGAATCAGCTTAAGGCCTTAGATCGTTTATTAACTATTATGGAAGAGCTACGTGTGAGTTGCCCTTGGGACAAAGAGCAAACCATGGAGTCGTTACGCATCTTAACGATAGAAGAAACCTACGAACTTGGCGATGCGATTTTAGATAACGACTTACAAGAGGTTAAAAAAGAATTGGGCGATTTGTTGCTACATATATTCTTTTACTCTAAAATAGGGAGCGAGACTAAAGACTTCGATATAGCCGATGTTGCCAATAGTATTAGCGAGAAACTTATTTATCGCCATCCTCATATTTACGGCGATGTAAAAGTGAATAATCAAGAGGACGTTAAGCGAAATTGGGAGCAACTCAAACTTAAAGAAGGCAAATCTAGCGTTTTAGAAGGAGTGCCTAAATCGCTTCCTGCGATGGTTAAAGCAAATCGTATTCAAGATAAAGTTTCGGGAGTGGGATTCGATTGGGAGCACCCAGAACAAGTTTTTGAAAAGCTGCAAGAAGAGTTGAGCGAATTATCGCATGAAATAAAAATGAATGACCAAGACAAAATAGAAGCCGAGTTCGGCGATGTCTTATTTTCTATGATTAATTATGCACGTTTCTTAAAGGTCGACCCAGAAAGTGCTCTTGAACGTACAAATAAGAAATTTAGCAAACGTTTTATGTATTTGGAGACCAAGGCAAAAGCAATGGGTAAAAATCTTTCAGAAATGACCCTAGGAGAGATGGATGTTTTTTGGGAAGAGGCCAAAAATCAAGGCTAATTAGCCTTCAAAAACGATAATTCCATTTTTCAAACTAACCCTTGTAAAGTTTAAATTGTCACTAATCCAATCGAGTGATTTCCCCCCGTATATAATTACATGAGTAGGATCGTCTTTATAATACCATTTACTAAAATCGATCTCTTTGTTATAAAGGGATGTTTTACAAATTAATTGACCTCCTTTTTTTAATAAACCCCTTAACTTCTTGAATTCATGGTTTGGTTTATTAAAATGCTCCATAACTTCGCAGCAAATAATAAAATCATACGTAGCCTCTAATACAGAGGTATTTGGCCAGAAATAGGGGTCAAAAAGTGCGAGCTCAAAATTTTTATCGTTCAGTAGCTTAGTAATTACAGGGCCAGGGCCGGCTCCATAATCTAGCCCTTTGTGTACGTTGGAATCAAAATTTTCTTCTACTTGATTAACTAATGGCATCACAAAATTTTGATAGCCTAAATCTTCGATATCATTATTGTGAGTTAAGTAGCGTTCGTGCTCTTTTTTAGAACTTAAACAGCTTTCTTCTGAGCGATATATTGCTTCGCAGTTTAAGCACTCATAAAAAATGTGTACGGTTTTATTGTAAAAAGGTTTGGATGCATCTTGTTTACAAAGGGGGCACATCACCTTATTGCATCGACTTTAATTTCTGAAGTTTAGCCTTCCAAGAATGCAAAGACTCTTTATGTCTACTGATGTTTTTGTGTACTTCTTGTACCATCGGATTGCTTTCATCTTGATGCTTAAAGAAACCTAAATTGTTTTCAAGCTGATTGATTTCTTGTACTACCTCGGTTATTTTTTTGCTTAAAAAAGCACGTTCATTATAAATCTTACGCTCATCATTTTGTGAAAGCATTTGATTCATTTTATTTTCGAATTTGATCAATTCGATTGCCTGCTTGTCTAAGTCTAGTTTTCCAAATAAGCCATCTAACTCTTTATTAAATCGACCTTCGATTTGTTTTTTGTTATACGGAACTCTACCAATAGCCTTCCATTCTGCAATTTTTTCTTTTAAAAGTTCAACCGCGTCTGCTGTTTCTTTCGGAAGTTTTATTGTGGCTAGTGAATCTAAAAATTCCTTTTTCTTTTCTAAAGCAGCGACTTCTTCTGTATTGGCTTTGTTCTTAGAAGTATGCAGGCGGTCGAAATAATGATTGCAAGCATGTTTAAATTCTTTCCAAATTTTATCGCTTTCTTTACGAGGTACATGCCCAATTTTTTTCCAATCCCCTTGTATTTTCTTCATGAGTGGCGTAGTAGCCTCAAAATCGTCTGAATCTTGGTTGTCTTTAGCAGTTTTGATTAATTCTTGTTTTAAAGCAAGATTTGCGTATTGATCTTTTTTCTGGTTCTTGTAATACTCGTTTTTTTGCTTGTTGAACTCTTTAGTAACCTCCTTAAACGCTTCCCATATTTCTTGATTTTTTGACCGTGGAACCTTGCCAACTTCAAAGAATAGATTGCGAAATTCTTGAACCTTTTTTATAGCATTTTGCCAACCTTGATGTGATGGCTTGGTACCAGCACTTATTTGTTTGATGCCCGTAACAATTTCTTGCTTTTGCAGATAATTAGTTTCAAGAGATTTTTCTTGATCCTTTAAAAAAGCATGGCGTCTATCGTGAATAATTTTGGTTGCTGCACTAAACTTTTCCCATACTTCGTCTCTAAATTCTTTAGCGACAGGGCCAATTTCTTCCTTCCACATTTTATGAAGCATTTGTAGCTCCCTAAAGGCTTTTTGAATATTGTCTTGGCTTGCAATTTCTTCGGCACGGCCAATGATTTTTAATTTTTGGTCCAGATTATGTTTAAAATCTAAATCTCTAAACTCTCTATTGAGATGTAAAAAATCATAAAAGTTCTCTACATGATGATGGTAGGTGTTCCAAACAGTATTGTACTTGTCTCGCTGAATAGCTCCAGCTTCGCGCCACCTATTTTGAATATCTTTAAATTGCTTGTAAGTGGTATTAATATTCTCTTCAAGACTCAGTAGTCCTTTTAATTCTTCAATAAGTTCTAGGCGTTTACTCAAATTGGCCTGAAGGTCTTTTTTTAGATTTTTGTAATGATTATTTAGCTTCTCTTTATAATCAAAATAAACATTGTTAAATGCCTTCTTTTGTGGAGTCGAGTAATGAAAATCGATAACATTGCCACCTTCACTTAAAAAAATTTCCTTTTGAGAGGCAAATTCTTCATTAAATTTATCGTTAAAGGCTTCACGGATAGCTTCTGCTTTTTGTTTAATAGCAGGTACTTTGCCATGATGCAATAATTTTTTAAAAGCATCGACCAAGGTATCTATGTTTAATGTAGTAAGATCGAGTTCTTCTTTTTCTTCCTGCTCATGGTCTTCTTCCTCTTCTTGGGCATCGTCACTAGATTCTACATGCTCTTCGTCTTGATCAGAACCCTCTTGGTCTTTTACAACTTCTTTTGAACTTTCGGCTGCTTCAACAACTTCTGTTGTTTCGACGGTTTCAACAATTTCTTCTTTGACTTCTGTTACCTCTTCAGTAGTTTCTACTACTATTTCGACAACTTCTTCAGTAATTTCTTCGGTCACTTCAACCACATCTTCGGTGACTTCGGCCATTTTTTCGGTGACTTCAGCTTTCAGAATTTCTTGAGTTTCTGGAATAGTATCTTCTTGCAATTCAGAAGACTCTGAACTGGAATCTACACTAGCTTCTTTTGTAGCTGTTTCTGGAACTTCTTGCGAAGAGACTTGTTTAGAATTTTCTGTAGCCTCAGATTGGGCCGCATCTGCTTTGGGACTATCTTGGAGTGGGTCGGACATTTTTTTCAATGTTAGAGTTCGTTACTTAAAGAAGCGTTAAGGTACTAACTAGAAAACCAACTTGCAAGGTGTTTAACAACGAAATTAACAGAGTTGTCTTTCTCTTATGAATTCCAAATTTTCCAAGCCTTTTGGGCTTGATAAATTAGCATTTGTTTTCCGTTGGTGATTCGAGCCCCCTGTATTTTACCACGTTTAAGAAATTCTGTCTCTTCGGGATTGTACACCAAATCAAATAAGAGATGATTCTTAGAAATATACTTGTACGGAATATTGGGGCAATCATTTATATTAGGAAAGGTACCTAACGGAGTACAGTTTATGATTAGCCCTTGCTCTTCTATTAGCTCTCTACTCAATTGATCATAACCAATTTGACCGTTTTCTGGATTGCGAGAAACATAGGTATATTTAATTTCTAGCGCATCTAAAACAAAGGAAATAGCTTTAGAAGCCCCGCCTGTGCCTAAAATTAGAGCGCTTCTATGTACAAGCGGAAAAAAATGTACCAAAGCCTGAGCAAAACCATAGTGATCTGTATTGTAGCCTATTAAATCACCGTTTTTTGCTTTTTTAATCGTATTAACGGCGCCTATTTTACGAGCTTCTTTGTCTACTTTATCGAGTAATTGTATGACGGTTTCTTTGTACGGAATAGTTACATTAAAACCTGTAACGTCTGTATTTTTCTTTAAAAGTGATTGTAGGGCATCTAAATCGGGGACGTCAAAATTTTTATAGCCGTGATCGAGAGATTCTAATTCAAATTTTCTACAAAAAAATTCTTTTGAAAAAGAATATTCAATGTTTTTTCCGATAAGACCAAATAGCGCCATTATTTTTTGTTTCGATTACCATACCAAGCAAGGGCAAGAAGGGCAATAATTCCTAAAGCGATATAGATGATGGCGATTCCTGTTTGGGTCGAAAACTCTGATGGCCAATATCTAATATAATTTTTAATTATCTGATCTCCGTTTGCATCTAATAAAACATTGCCAAAGGCGTCTAGTTCGTAAATCTTTTCTTTCCATGGCCAGACCACTCCAAGCGAGCCAGCAATAAAGCCAATTATCACGGCATAAGTCGCATGATGAAATCGCTTTAAAACATAACCTAACACATGCGATAATGTTACCAAACCAGTTAAGCTTCCTAAGGCAAAAGTTACAAGAACTGCCAATAGACGCATTCTTTTTGGATTGTTGGTAAATTCGAAATCTAGATTAACAATATTTGCAATTGTATCATATAGGGCATTTACAGAATCTACCAATAAGAGCGCATAATTGCCCAAAAGAATAAGTATAAATGATCCCGACAGGCCGGGCATGGTCATGCCAGAGACCCCTA
>QIIH01000049.1 GCA_003229235.1 Flavobacteriales bacterium
TATAACTCTTTATAATAGCCTTTTAAAGGCTAATCATATTGTATTAACCTATGGTACCGCTTGGGTATATCGACATATAGAGAGCGATCTAATTGTAGCTAATTGTCATAAGCTGCCTAATAAATTATTTTTAAAAGAGTTATTGACGCCAGATCAAGTCGCTCAGAGTTTTGAAGCGAGTGTTGCTTTAATTAAAACCATAAACCCAGATATTGTTGTAATTGCCACAGTGAGTCCTGTACGGCATATTAAAGACGGGATGGTCCAGAATTCACAAAGTAAAGCGCATTTGCTTTCGGGAATTCATCAAATCATTTCGCCTAAACATCATATATATTACTTCCCTGCCTTCGAAATAATGACAGATGAGCTTCGTGACTATCGTTTTTATAAAGAAAATCTTATTCACCCAAACCAGCAGGCCATAACATATATTTGGGAGCAGTTTTCTGAGTCTTGGTTTAGGCCAGAAACAAAAGCAATTATGCAAGAAGTTTCTCAAATAAAAAGGGCCCTAGCACATAAGCCTATTCATCCTAATACTAGCGCTCACAACGATTTCGAGCTACAATTGGAGCAAAGAATAATTGCTTTTAAAGCTTCCTACCCAAACATAATTTTATAACCTGAGGTCGACCTCAGGTTTGTAGATATACGACAGTTGCCCTATTGATTGGCTTGCTGTTGTGCCTGATATTTGTCTCATTAATAATCCATAAAATTCACATAAATGAAGACTTTATCAAACTTGTGCAAATACTCTTTTATCTTTTTGGCCTTACTTATGACGGCTTGTGATAAAGATGATGATGATACTACAGATCCAGACGACGACACTGCTACTGCAGCTGGGGCAGAATTTTTAACAGCCAAAGTTGATGGAGCCGCATACGAGGCAGCTCAAGACCCTGCGGTAATTGTAGGAGCTACAATTGGTAACGCAGGTGGAATGCAGGTATTAGTGTTCCAAGGTGGAACTAATTCTGGCGAAACCATTAGCATCTCGATTGTTAACTACGATGGCCCAGGCACTTATACTACTGGAGATGGTCCAACGAATGCAAATTCGGCAAGCTATATTACCATAGACCCCATAGCGGCTTGGGGCTCTAACTTGGTATCTTCACTGATTGGAGAACTTCAAGCAGGCGAAGTTGTGATAACATCTCAAGAAGATGGCGTTGTAGAAGGAACATTTTCTTTCGAAGGCTATAATGCAGAGGATATGACTTCTAAAATGATTACAGAAGGAAAGTTTAAAGCAAATTTAGAGCAGTAAGATCCCAAATCTAAAATCTCGTTGTCGAGGTTTTTATGTGGAGAGTCGGTATCCTTAGTTGGATTCCGGCTTTTGCATTTTAGGGCTAACCTAATTAGTTGGTTTTCAATTAAAAACGGAACAGAATAGGGCAATTGCCTTATTGAACTGCGCAGCACTTTAGCTCATCTTTGAATCACACTAAAAAACCAGACTATGAGACATCTTGTAAAAAATTTAAAATTATCACTTGTATTGTTGCTTACAGCTACTGTTGTATTTGCACAGAAAGCAGAGACTCCAGATTTTAGTTACGATACCGGGGCAAAAATTAACGATATGACCCTTACTCAGGGCGGTACATTAGTAGTAGCAACTAACGATGGTTTGGTTGGCATCAAACCGGGTTCTAACGACCTATTATTTAATTTTACCGATTATGGTAAGGTTAAGCCAGAAGAACTCACATTTATTCCTAATGCGCCTTATGTTGTGGTTGGTCAGACAGGTTTTGCTGCTATTATAACAAAAAAAGCAGTTATCGATTATATGTCAGGTAAAAAATTGTTCAGCTCCGAAGAGAACGGCTGGAAATTGATAATGACTTGCCATATAATGATGCCACAAAACAAATTGGTTGTTAGTGGGCAGCGTAAAGCCGCCGAAAAATACACAATGGCTGTAGCTATTTATGACCTAGATTCTGGAAGCCAAGAGAGCTTTTTTGCTTTTAAGGGATCAGAAACAGTTAGTGGGAGACCATTATTATTAGAAAGTGGTTTAATTATTCCTACAACCAAAGGGTTAATAAAAGTTGACATGACAGCTGGGACAATCGCATGGAAGAACGAACTTAAAAATGTTGGTTGGATGGTAGCCGATGCCTCTGAAAAAGAAATTTACGGTTTTGTTGGTAAGGCTAATGGCAGTAGTACAAAAGTGCATAAAATTAGCGCAAGCGGTCAAGATCTTTGGCCTGAAGAGCATAAGGTAAAGGGAAGTGTAGTAAACTTCGAAATTCTTCCCGAAGGATTGGCTATTGTGAGTAATGTCGATAACTCGGGCAAGAGCGGACTTGGAAAATTGACTTCGAGTAGGTCTGAGTCTAAGATTGCATTTTTAAGTGCAACTACAGGAGAAGATCTCTGGGAAAAAGCACCTAAAACCAAAGGATATGTGCAGCATTTTTATGTTATGGACGACGGTATTCTCTTTGGAATATACGAGGGAGGGATCAACAAAATTTCTTTTGATGGGAAAACCTTGTTTAAAAAGCCTTTAAAAACTGGAGAGAATATTTTGACCATGGCTTCGACAGAGCAGGGTCTAATTTATATTACTTCTGAAGACGCAAATATTGTAAACCTAGAAACTGGAGTTAAGGTTTGGGACAAACCATTAAAGTATAAACGAGCAGATGCTGTAAGCTCGACCTATGTTGAGAAAAATAATCGATACTTAATTGGAGCAGATGAGAATATCTACTCGGTGAATGCTAGTACTGGGGAGATTACTGGGTTTGCCGAAGTAGATTTTGACGGAAAAGAAGATCCAACAGGTATAGATGTTAGAGATTCTGGGATTTTACTCACCAGTGATCAAAATATGATGCTACTAGATTTTGAAGGGGTCCTAAATTGGCATGAGTATCATCGTGCACCTGGTAAGAGTGCCTTTGGTGCTATTTTAATGGGAGCTCTAGCAGTTGCTTCGGCAACTACGGCAGCGGCTTCTTATTCCGAGGCAAATAATAATCGTAATCGCTTGGGCAGCTATACTACAAGAGGGCAGTCTTATGCAGATATGGGCGATGCTATGGCGATGGCAACAGGAGCTTCTGTGGCAGAAATGCTAAAACGTTTTAAGGCAACTTCTGCGACGGCTAATGCTCAGTTTATTTTAACAAAACTTGAAGATGGAGTTGGGTTGGTTAAAGTGAATAAGGATACCGGAATTGCAGAAAAAGAAATCATTCTAAAAGACAAAAAGCCAGAATACAAAGTAGACGAATTTGGCGGAATCCTATATTATAAGGCGAGCAATAATACAATTTTTGCGTACGACCTAAAGAAGTAATCGATAGTTAGCGATTGCACAGAGTGTTTACTCGTTTGCTAGTGGGGCTAAATACAGCGGTGAATTTAACAGTTAGGGACAATTCCATGGAATGGGACGTTTTTGGTTTGCAAACGAAGATTATTACATTGGAGAATGGTCTAATGGTAAATATGACGGTCTAGGCTATAATTCCTTTAAAACTACTGGTGAATTGAAAAAAGGAAGTTTTGTTAACGGAGAGTTTCAAGGCAACTAAAAGTTTCAAATAAAGGAAAATACGGCAATTGATGTATATTTTATGGCCAATTATTGAATTACTTTAGAAGTTTAAATCGACCTGATGACACTCTATTATTTATTGATTTTTTTTGCACTAGTTGTCGCCGGTGTCTTCTTGGCTTTTCAAAAAAGAAACAAGCGGTTAAATAAAGCACATAAGCTAATCGTAGATAGTCTTAGTATAGACCTTTCACTACATCTGAGTCAGATAGAATTTAGGCAAAAGTCACTTAGTGCTTACGACTTTTTACGCTATAATTTAGAGGAAGTATTAGTGGTTCAGCAGCGAGTAAAAATTAAATAAATGATACAAGAGTATTAATCAAGATGCAGTACCAACTATCGTTACTTCTAAAGAGTTTGCTTATATTTAATTTCCAAATAACACTAATTTTCTTGAAAACAAACTTCATTCGTTCTTTTAAAAGTTCAAGCTTCTGTGTTTTTATAATGCTTTCTCTTATATTTAATTCAGGTAAGTTGGTGGCTCAAACCGTTGTAGATAGTTTGTTACAAGTGCGGTATAATCAGCAAGGGGATGCCTTGGCTGCTACTTTAAACGAACTCTCTTGGGAATTTAAATCACGGCAATTAGATAGTGCCAAACTCTTTGCGGTGCAAGCTGTAGCCCTTTCCAACGAACTCAAAAACGACACGCTGTTAGCGGCCTCTTATAATAGTTTGGCAAATGTGTTTGAAGCTAGCGGAGCACTAGACAGTGCCTTGGTGTATCATGAGCATAGTTTATTGATTAAATCTCGTATGCGAGATTCAACAGGGATCGCAGATAGCTATAATAATTTAGGAATTGTATACGATGAGCTGGGCAACTACGAGCAATCTTTGCGCTATTATTTTGATGCATTAGCAATTTATGAGCGCCTAGCCGGCGATTGGTCTAAAGTACCGATGGTGCTTAGCAATATTGGGATTGTATATAAAAAGCAAGAGGCCTACGACAAAACTATGGAGTTTTACACACGAGCACTAGACGTGTACAAGCAACACAATTACGAAATAGGCATTGCAATAACCAAAGGTAATATTGGAGCCTTAGCTATAAAAACGGGAGATTTTTATAAAACCATTCAATACGCTAAGCAGGCAAAAAAGCTTTATACAAAGTTAGGTTACCTACGTTATCTTCCTTATATGACCGTTAATATGGCCATTGCCAACGATAGTCTCGAAAACTATGGTGAAGCTTCGCAATTGTACATTGCTTCGATAGCCGCCTTTGAAAAAGACAATAACCTTTATGAGTTAAGTAATGCTCGTATTAGCTATGGAAACAATCTTTATACACAGTATCAAGATAAAAAGGCCTTTGCTGAGCTATTAAGTGGTTTAAAAATTGCCGAGCAAAACGATTTTAAAGAGTTTGAACAAAAAGCAGTATCAGCCTTAGCGATTTTGTATCGTGAAAGCGACAATTATACGAAGGCATACGAATATTCACAGCGGGAACACAAGCTTTATAAAGAACTCTTCGAAGAAGAAAAAACCAAAAGTATATTTGAGTTAGAGACAAAGTATCAAACTCAAAAAAAGGAAAATCAAATCTTGATTCAACAAGCTCTATTGGTGCAAAAAGAGGCGCAAGTGGTCAGAAAAAATATGATGATTTTTGGTAGCTTAGGCTTGGCAGTAATCCTTGGACTACTTGGTTTTTTGATATTTAGGCAGCAAAAACTCAAAAATGAGCAGTTACAGAAAGAAGCGGCACTCGGTATGGCCTTGACCAAAATTGAGACCCAAAATAAATTACAAGAACAGCGCCTTAGGATTTCACGAGACTTGCACGACAACATAGGCGCACAACTCACCTTTATCATTTCTAGCTTGGACAACCTTAAATACGGTTATAAAAACCTTGAGAAAGGCGTTACAGATAAACTGAGCCAAGTGAGTACCTTTACAGGGCAAACAATCTACGAGCTTCGTGATACGATTTGGGCGATGAACAAGAGTGAGATTGATTTTGACGATTTAAAATCGCGGATCTCTAACTTTATCGAAAAAGCGCAATCTGCCGCCACGAGAACTGCTTTTTCGTTTGACGTTAACACTCAAATAAAAAATGATCGAAATTTCACATCCCTACAAGGGATGAATATTTACAGAATAATTCAAGAAAGCGTGAATAATAGCTTAAAATATGCCAATGCAGGCAAAATTGCAGTGACTATTAGTGAAAACGACACCCACCTCTCTTTTAATATAAACGACAACGGTCAAGGCTTTGACCAAGAAAGCATTAGCTTAGGCAATGGTCTTTTGAACATGAAAAAGAGAGCGCAAGAATTGGGTGGCGATTTTCAAGTGATTGCCTCACTAGATCACGGCACTTCTGTTAGATTGCAGCTGCCGATAAACTCACTTAAATAAGGCATTTGCCCTATATGGGAATTCACTTAAAATGAGCAACTTTATACATTAACAAGCCATAGATGAATCTTAAAATAGCCATAGTAGACGACAATTCTTTTTTGATAAAAGCGGTCACAGAAAAACTTTCATTTTTCGAAGATATAAACATCAAACACGCTTCTGTTAATGGTAGTGATTTGCTCACCAAACTAGAAGAAAATCACAATCTAGATTTAATATTAATGGATATCGAGATGCCAGTGTTAAATGGTATCGAAACTACTGCGATTGTCAAGCAAAAGTACCCGCATATCAAAATCGTGATGCTTACTGTCTTTGATAACGACGAGCATATTTTTAATGCCATCAAGGCTGGAGCAGATGGCTATTTGCTCAAAGAAATTGACCCCGAATCGCTTTACAACGGCATTAAAGAAACTTTAAATGGGGGAGCAGCAATGAATCCTTCAATAGCACATAAAACGTTAAAACTATTACGAGACCCGTCACAAATCGAAAACCTTGAAGAAAAAGAGGAGATTTCACTATCCAAGAGAGAGGTAGAAGTATTGGAGCAGCTCAGTACGGGGCTAAGTTATACGGCCATTGCAGATAATTTGATTCTCTCACCAAGCACGGTGCGCAAACATATAGAGAACATCTACAAAAAATTGCAAGTACATTCTAAGATAGAGGCCGTTCAGAAAGCAAAAAACTACAGAATTATTTAGGGCGATCGGTAAAGTAGTGCTGTGCACACTATACCGCCGGGCTTTCTGCTACAAGTCCTCGCCAAGTTTGGCTGTGGGCTTTTTGCGTCAATCCCTATCGCAAATAAATAGATTTGCGGCCAAAAGTGATATGTTCTAGGTCATTTTCCTTAATGCAAAATTGCTTACATTTAATAAACTTATTTTATCCCTATGCGTAATATGTTTTTCGGGGCGGTTTTGGC
>QIIH01000135.1 GCA_003229235.1 Flavobacteriales bacterium
ATCGCTAAAATTTTTCCAGCAGATCGCTATACAGTTACGCTCACTGGGAAGGCCCTCGTTTTCCAAAAAGGGACATATTATCTCGTAAACAACCTTATTATTTCGCTGTCGCTTGCCATTTTACTAATTGCAATTTTTATGGCTTGGATGTTTAGATCTGTAAAAATGATTTTAGTGTGCTTACTCCCTAACTTATTGCCACTGTTGATTACTGCAGGGTTGATGGGATATTTGGGGGTGCCAATTAAACCTTCTACTATCTTGGTTTTTAGTATTGCCTTCGGAATCTCTGTAGACGACACCATTCACTTTTTGGCCAAATACAGGCAAGAACTCATTGCCAACAAATGGAAAATTAAACGCTCGGTTTATGCTGCCCTTAGAGAAACAGGTGTAAGTATGTTTTATACCTCGATTGTTCTATTCTTTGGGTTTTCGGTATTTATGATCTCTAGCTTTGGTGGGACTGTTGCCCTTGGAGGTTTGGTTTCTGCCACGCTACTCTTTGCTATGCTGGCCAATTTATTACTCCTACCGTCTATGCTTTTATCTTTAGAACGCAGCATTGCTAATAAAGAAACCCTGCGTAAACCATCGCTTAAAATTTTAACAGAATACGACGATGACGAGTCTCTTAAAGATAAGTAGCATTAGGGCTTGTTAAGTTTTTGGCTAAGGTCTATCTTTGACCCTTATTAGTGACGGCGATGGAATACAAAGATGTTATTAGCTTATTAGAAATGCCACCTTCGGCCAACGATGTAGCCGTAAGAGGATGGGTACGCTCCTTTAGAAGCAACAGATTTATTGCAATCAACGATGGGTCTACCATTAAGAATGTGCAATGTGTAATTGACTTCGAAAATTTTGATGAAGCATTAATAAAAAGAATCACAGTTGGGTCTGCTGTAGAGGTAAGTGGAAATCTTGTAGAGAGTCAGGGCCAAGGTCAGAAAGTAGAAATTAAAGTAAGTACCGTTGCCGTTTTAGGCGATGCCAATCCAGAAGAAGTAAAACTTACCATATTATCGCCTAAAAGACATAGCCTAGAGACTTTAAGAGAACAGGCTCATTTGCGTATACGCACCAATACCTTTGGCGCCGTGATGCGCTTGCGTTCTAAATTGTCTTTTGCAGTACATGAGTATTTTCAAAAGAATGGCTACTATTATATGAATACGCCAATTATTACGGGTAGTGATGCCGAAGGAGCTGGTGAGATGTTTCGCGTTTCGACTTTAGATCCTAAAAACCCCCCATTATCAGATGATGGCAGCGTTGATTATGGCGAAGACTTTTTTGGAAAAGAAAGTAACTTAACGGTAAGTGGTCAATTAGCGGCAGAAACCTATGCCATGGGGTTGAGTAAGGTATATACATTTGGGCCTACATTTAGAGCAGAAAACAGTAATACCTCACGTCACCTAGCAGAATTCTGGATGATAGAGCCAGAAGTGGCCTTTTGCGATTTAGACGGCAATATGGATCTGGCCGAAGACTTTATTAAGTATGTAATTAACTATGCCATTACAAACTGTGGAGACGATTTAGAGTTCTTAGAAAAACGTCTTTTTGACGAAGAAAAAACGAAGCCACAAGCAGAGCGAAGTGAACTGAGCTTACGCGACAAATTAGATTTTGTAGTAAACAATAATTTTAAGCGAGTAAGTTATACAGAGGCCATCGATATTTTAAAGAATAGCAAGCCCAACAAAAAGAAAAAATTTAAATACCCAATCGATGCGTGGGGAGCCGACTTACAGAGCGAGCACGAGCGATTTTTGGTAGAAAAACACTTTAAGTGCCCTGTAATCCTCTTCGATTATCCAGCCGATATTAAGGCCTTTTATATGCGCCTTAACGAAGATGAGAAAACGGTACGCGCTATGGATGTTTTGTTCCCAGGGATAGGCGAAATTGTTGGTGGATCGCAACGTGAAGAACGATACGATGTGCTTAAACAAAAAATTGCCGATATGGGCATAGACCAAAAAGAACTTTGGTGGTATTTAGAGTTGCGTAAATTTGGAACTGCAAAACACAGTGGTTTTGGGCTTGGCTTCGAACGTTTGGTTCAGTTTGTATCAGGAATGGGCAACATTCGTGATGTAATTCCTTACCCACGTAGCCCTAAAAATGCAGAATTCTAATAAGTCTTTCATAACAAACTATTAAAACGATCTATAATCCCACTTTATAGGTCGTTTTTTTTTAAATTTATAGATAACCAAGATTTATGCTAAAACAACAGCTCAATTTTAAACTTTCTCAAAAGTTGTCTCCTCAACAGATTCAACTTATGAAGTTAATTCAGTTGCCCACCCAGGCTTTTGAACAGAGAATTGTGCAAGAAATGCAAGAGAACCCAGCCTTAGATACTGGTAAAGAAGCCTCAGAAACTCCCGAAGATACATACGACGACGAGGAACAATATGAGTCTGATTCAGAAATTATAGAGACCGACATTAATATCGATGATTATTTGAGCGACGACGAAACGCCTGCCTATAGACTCTCCGCGAACAATTACAGCAGCGACGACGAAGAAAAGCATGTGCCTTATGCTTCTGGCACCTCGTTTACTCAGTTTTTAATGACACAGTTGAGCACCTTTCGCCTCAACGAAGAGGAAGTCGAAATTGCCATATTTTTGGTAGGCAGTGTAGACGAAAGCGGCTATATCCGCAGGCCAATAATAGACATAATGGACGATTTGGCTTTTACACAAAACATCTATACCACCGAAGAAAAAATTGTAAAAATATTAGATCTAGTTCAGCAATTAGATCCTGCGGGAGTTGGAGCACGCGACCTACGCGAATGTTTGCTGTTACAACTAGAACGCAAATCTCCAACAGAAGCGGTTCAATTGGCTATTGATATAATGGAAAATGCTTTTGAACATTTCAGCAAAAAACATTACGTAAAGTTGTTGCAAAAATTCGACATTACAGAAGATCAGCTCAGGGAAGCGATCCGCGAAATCGAAGGCCTAAACCCTAAGCCAGGCGGCACCTATTCTTCTAATACACGTATTATAGAGCACGTAGTACCAGACTTTACAATAAGAATAGTAGAGGGACAATTAGAGCTTAGTCTCAATGGGCGTAATGCTCCAGAATTACACGTTTCTAAAGAATATTCTGAAATGCTTAAAGGCTATAAAGCCACAAAGGAAAAGTCGAAATCCCAGAAAGATGCTGTCCAATTTATCAAGCAAAAACTAGATGGGGCCAAGTGGTTTATCGATGCTATAAAACAGCGACAACAAACCCTAATGGTAACGATGAATGCAATTATGCATTATCAAGAGGCCTATTTTTTATCTGGAGACGAACGCAAATTGCGTCCTATGATTTTAAAGAATATCGCCGATACTATTCACATGGATGTTTCTACAGTTTCGCGTGTTGCCAACAGTAAATATGTAGATACGCCTTACGGCACCAAGTTGATTAAAGAGTTCTTTTCTGAATCGATGAAAAACGACCAAGGCGAAGATGTTTCTACTAGAGAGATTAAAAAAATTCTAGAAATTACCATAAGCGAAGAAGACAAAAAGAAACCGCTCACCGATGACAAATTGGCTAAGATTCTTAAACAAAAAGGCTATCCCATCGCTAGGAGAACGGTTGCGAAATACCGCGAACAACTAGATATGCCAGTGGCTCGCTTACGTAAAGAAATATAATGAAGCAATTTTTGCGTATAGCGTCCTATCTGTTTCATCCCCTGTTGATGCCCTTACTGGGGACATTAATCTATTACTTTATTACCCCACGCTATATCGAATCAGAGGTGATTCAACTAAAGCTTGTAGCTATTACTATAATTACCGTATTGGTTCCTTTGGTTAGTTTTATGATGCTCAAAAACATGAAACTTGTTAGTTCTATGCGCTTAGAACAGGTTCATGAACGCAAGGCGCCACTAATTATCCAGTGTTTGCTGTTACTGCTAATACTAAAAATGGTATTTAATCCCTACGACTCCATTGAGTTGTATTACTTTTTTCTGGGAATATTGTTTTCGAGCATTAGCGCCTTTGTCTTGACCATTTTTAAGTTTAAGGTGAGCCTTCATATGATAGCAATCGCGGGGGTTACTTTTTTTGTTGTAGCACTTAGCGCGCATTTTGGTAAAAACCTGATTTTGATGCTCTCCTTTTTGTTTTTAGTAAATGGGTGGGTGGCCAGTTCGAGACTCGAAGCCAAAGCTCATTCTCCTGCCGAACTTACTGTTGGATTTATTATTGGCCTGGTTCCGCAGTTTATTATGCTTAGTTTTTGGCTATAAAAAATAAAAGATAATGCCTAAGTTTAAAGGTTTAAACCCTATTTGTTCTCCATTTACCATCGCTGTATCTGCAAATAATGGAGTAAGCTGATACGCTGCATAGAAGTTTACCGTGTTATAGCCAAAGAGCAGGGTAAGCTGAGCTTGAAACTTATTAAAGTCGCTAACCCCATTGGTTTTTATTTTATTTCCATTTTGAACAAAAGTAGCAACGTTAGATACCGCATAACTAAAATTAACCCCCGCATGTACCCTATAAAAGCTATATTCTGTAGGAGTGCTGCTTCGCCATCTAAATTCGAGAGGTGCTTCTATATGTACGGTGCTAAATCTGTTGCTATCAAATTGGGCATCATCGCCTAAAATTGCATACTGCGTTTCTCCCCCATCTTCACTAATTGCCAAAGTACTACCGTATCTGTTCAATCCTAATCCACCACCTATAGCAATAGCAAACGTTCTATTTTTATTGATTGGCATATCTCGTAAAAACCCCATACGCATTCCGCCAGAAAAACCTTGAATTCGGACGCCATCTGGCACAGAGGTAATTAAATTATAGGTGATGCCAAAATAAATCTGATCTTCTCGATACAAAGAATCTGCAACCGCTTCTGTATCAGAAGCATCATCTTGCGCCTTAAGAGGTAGGTTTATAAATAGTAATACAAAAACGAATAATAATGGTCGCATAAAACAATAACGATATAGGTTAAAACCTCAGGTTTAAAGATACGTATACCACAAAAAAAAACACCTCGCTAGGAGGTGTTTTTATCTTTCAACTAAAAAAACTTAATTCATGTTTTTAAACACATCACCCTTTTTAGTAGTATAATTTATCTTGAGTGCATTCACTTCTCGTAATTCCTGTTTGATATCAGAAATTAATCCCATTTTTGTTTCTCCATCTACCTTTAAGGCAGTAGTTAAGAACGGCACTAATTCTTCTCGTTTACTAGCACGTTCGCCCTCAATAAAAGCTTTAATATCTTTTACATCGGCAAACTTATCCCCTAACTGGATTCGAGCTTCTTGACCAAAAGTTTTCTGATATCTTTGGCTAGGTTTCCCTGCATAGATATACATTATCAAGTCTTTCTTATCTAATTTTTCAACTTGATCTGCCATTGGCAAGTTGTTCTGAATCTTTAGGGTATTTTGGCGCATTACTGTAGCCACCATAAAGAAGAACAATAACATAAAAACAATATCTGGTAAGGACGCTGTCGAAATCGGAGGTAACTCGCCTCCACTTTTCTTTCTAAACTTAGACATAATCTGTTTTAGTTTTTAGGGTTAATTGTCTACTTTCTTGGTTCGGCTTCTGAAAGCTTTTGAGGATACATGAGCTTTATACGCATAATGTTTTCCTTAAGCTTATCTTTATTACCAGCATAACTAACGCCGTCTTTGGCAAACTTTTCCATCACTGTAAAATCCATCCCAAAGATTCGCTGTGCTTCACGATTTCGAAGCTCATTATAAGCAGCTACGAGTTCGTTTTGTACAGAGATATATGCATTATAACTGGTAAATCGGTCGTTCTGTAGTGAGATAATGGCCTTGTCTGGATTATCGCTAGACGATGTATCACGTTTACCCTTACAGTAATCGCAAGCTTCATCGCCAACTCCACCTCCGTTGTCTAAAAAGGCAACGGCTGCAGCTCTTAAATCTTCTAGTTGCATTAACTCATCCTCTACTAATAAGCGGTCGTCTCTGTTTATCACTACGGTGAAAATATTCTTCTGCTTAATAATTGGAGGATCTTCTACATCTTCAATAGGCGGCAGTTTACGACTAATCCCGCTATCTGTCTCGATGGTAGTAGTTACCAAAAAGAAGATTAATAGCAAGAAAGCGATATCTGCCATAGATCCCGCATTCACTTCGGGTGCTGATCTCTTTGCCATACCTACTTATTTATTAGTTAGTTTCTTAACACCTGTCCAAGCCATTGCTCCAAAAGCTATTAAGGTTAGAATGTAAAACATTCTGAGCCCTGTTCCTACTAGTTTAGACCCGCCTGCAGAAAGTACTTCATTGTCTTTCATTTGCGTCTCAACACCTGTCGAAAGCAAGTATGCAATCAAAAAGACAGCGAAGATTGCTCCAATAGCGACCAAGGTCTTTTTAACATTTCCTGCAAATACTCCTTTGAGTACGTAAATAAGAACCAATACTACTACGATTACCAATATAAAATAGGCAACGTACATATACCATTCTATTCCGTTTTGGAAGTTAGCAATAACTTCATCATCGCCTTTAAGCCAAATCATGGCAAGTAGTATAACTCCGATTAAACCGAGTACCAGCCCTACGTATTTTAAAATTTTATGTAAACCCATAATCTTAGGATGGTGTTTTAATTATTTTTTATTCTTATAATCTACTAACATATCTATTAAAGTAATAGATGCGTCTTCCATGCTGTTCACGATACTATCAATTTTCGCAACAATGTAGTTATAGAAGATCTGTAGTATAATAGCAACAATCAGACCAAATACTGTAGTCAATAGCGCTACTTTAATTCCTCCTGCTACCAAAGATGGATTCATATCTCCTGCTGCCTCGATCTTATCAAAGGCCTGAATCATACCAATTACCGTAC